>NZ_JBFRMS010000010.1:101112-190293 GCF_041470505.1 Vibrio sp. 10N.261.55.C5 | reverse complement strand
GGAATGCTCCGAAATATGCACCTTGAGGTAAGCGCTTAAGACAGACTTTTTAATCAGTTTTTACGGAGCAATTTTTATCAGGTTGGTGTCGCTCACTACTTAAGCCTGCATTTAGGGAGAATACATGGATTCATTGTATAATGATTGGTTCTCAACTAGAGCAGCAATAGCCGTTTTAGTTGGTCTGTTGCCTTTCTTTAGATTTTTCATGAGCTGGTTTCATCTCACAAGCAGTTCAAAGTGAAGAACTTAGAGTTGTTGTTCCATAGTTTTGAAAAGGAAGTTAACCCTGCAACGAGGTTGGTCGTCGAACAACAGTTTCGGTTACTCTTTAAGTATGAAGCGAACTATGATGAAATTTGTGTTTTGCTGTTAAGTCAAAAGCCAACTAGTACGGTCGAATTGTATAAAGATGGTGGTCAGTACTTGGTTTGTGAAGAAGGAAAGTTTCGCTTCAAAGAGCAATACGTTGATGACACAAAGCGATTGCGAGAGTACTTTTATAGAACTTCACCTTGTATATGGTGTCAGCCTTACCCGCCGCTTTTTTATGTGTGGCACTCATCTCACTAGTCACGACGACAGAACTCTTTGAATTAACGATTGGTCTTCCTAATTTGGCTTGGTATTTAATATTAGTAGCTTTCGCTGGACTGTTTATGAGAGTGGCTTACCATAGGATCACAGATACACACAGCATCAAGCACGCGGATGAACTTTTACTGCATTATGAAAGCGCTCACGTTAAAAGGGTTGAGCTAACATTCTGGAAGAATATAAGTAAAATGATTGAGTATGATGTAATACCCGGTATTTTTATGCGCTAAACTTGTAAGATTAAGAGTGATACAATAGTATCACTTTAATCTTCAGTTGGAGTTATTCTCATGAAAGTCGAGCTCGTTACTTCCCTTAAGCGTCAAGCGACTAAAATCCTCGCCGACCTACACGACACCAAAGAGCCCGTGTTGATCACCGAGCATGGCAAACCTTCTGCATATTTGGTTGACGTCGATGACTATCAGTTTATGCAAAACCGCTTGGCTATCCTCGAAGGGATCGCACGTGGTGAGCGTGCCATTTCTGAAGGCAAGGCACTGAGTCATGACGAAGCCAAAGACAAGATGTCAAAATGGCTGAAGTGATTTGGAGTGAGCCCGCGTTATCTGACCTTAACGATATCGCGGAATACATTGCTCTTGAAAATTTGGTCGCAGCCAAACAACTCGTTCAAAACGTCTTCGACAAAGTCGAACGCCTTGTCGATTTTCCTGAGTCAGGGCGTCTGCCTCCTGAGCTCGATCACCTCAATTATCGCGAAGTCGTAGTGAATCCATGCCGGGTTTTCTACAAGCAAGAAGGTGACAAAGTGTACATCTTGTTTGTCATGCGCGCTGATCGAGATTTACGTCGATTTTTGCTGAGTAAACAGTAAAGCGTTTTTGCCACCTCTGGTAGGCTGATGGTCTACGAAGACGAGGGTTCGACATGGTGAAAAAAGAAAAAAGTACTTCATTCTCAACGTCCCACCAAACCAGTGCCTTCATGGACTGAGGCCAAATTGGTCACCATTCGACGACACCGTATTGAGGGTGAATTGAGCTTCGGCGTATCGACTATCTTTCGGCAGCAAGTCTTACCTAATTATGAGCGCGTTTGGAACAAACTCTTGTCGAAGAAGCGTACCAACAAGCGATTTCTGATCTGCTAGAGCAGGGCAACGTCGTGTTAAGAGTCGAAGACTAAATAGCCTTATAGATTATCAGTCAAAACTATTGATGATCTAACGGCAAGTAACCGCGAGCGTGGATGTTTGTGGTTTAGGTAAAGTGACTTAACCGATTTGAACAAGTCTGTTCATGACATTATGTAGATCTGAGGAACACACAGAGTAATCCAATAATCTAACCAACAAACACAAACTTTATTGCGAGCTGCAAGTTGAGTTAAAAAAATTCAGCATGGAAACTTACAGACGAGCTCGTGTGAGAAAACTTAACTGGCTAGTGGATAACTCATCAAAACAGAGTTCAACGTGTATAGCCAACAAGAAACACGGTGGCGTGTGTAAAATCTGAAAAAGAAACGACAGCAATGCCCACAAGGTTTGCACACTGCGCGGTGAATCATTAGTACTTAGACAGACGGAACAATAATGATTGGGTTAAAACAGCGTTTAGAGAATGCTGATGAACTCAATATGCTTGAGACACCAGTTGTATTAAGGGTTAAAGGGAAACGATGAAAAGAATAGCTTTAGAAAATAGTGACATTACTATCTGGGGCTTACAGTCTAAGTGCGTATTATGTACGTTATGTTAAATGGTGTTTGGTATTTATAAGGCAGGTATCTTTGTGCGATGCCCTGCCTTTGTATTGTGCCGATATTCTCTAATTTATACTGTGTATTTAACCATACTGGCTATTTACCATAAAATACCTAATAACCAGTGATAATAATCTTCGATTTTAACCCTGGTATTAGTTAGAGATTAACCGCCAGCAAATTTAACTTTGTAGCCTTTCTTTTCAAGGTGCGCTTTGATCTTGTCGCGCGCGTCACCTTGAATTTCGATGTTGCCATCTTTTACTGAGCCACCGCAGCCGCAAACTTTCTTGAGTTCTGCTGCCATTAGTTTTAATGGTGCGTCATCTAGGTCTAAGCCAGTTACGACAGAAACGCCTTTGCCTTTACGGCCTTTGGTTTCTTTTTGGATTCGAACGATACCATCGCCTTTAGGACGTTGGACTTTCTCTTCTTCAGGCTTAATGCGACCTGTTTCTGTTGAATATACTAGGCTCATAATTTACTTCTTTTGTTGCTCTGCTTTTTGTTTTGCGAGTAAGTAAGCTTCTATATGGCGTTGGATTGCAACCTTGCCGCCTTTGATTAAGCGACCGTTAAACATGCAATACCACGCATTAGGCTCACCGGTGTCATTCTTGATTTGGTAGCCGTTGAAGTTTTCAGTCGAGCCACCAGTTCCTCTCGACTTATTTAATGACATGAATTCTTTTGGATCAATAATAGATGCGGTATCAATCCACCAATCAATACTCTTTTTCACGGCAGCTAGGTTGCCCTGAATAACGTTGTTTTTTAACTTAGCACGCCAAACTGTGTTGTTAGCATCTATCGATTGAAGATGGACGCTTCGGTAAATTGAATTAGCCATATCTATTAATCATCTTTCTGTTTTCACTGCATTAATCATAAGTATACTAATAATGATATCAAGCATAATATGGTAAAAACACCTGTCGAGGTATGGTAATTTGAGAAAAAAAGTCCCTATTTTAACTGACTCTGTGATAATTAATTCATTTGTTGAAAAATTAAACAGCAACGCGACAATAGAAATTATAGATGAGTTGACAGGATTTCAATACTCTCGCAATTCACTGTTGGGCATTTACAGTGATTGGAATCGCTATCATGCGTTCTGTACCAAACATCGTATTAACACACTTCCCGCATCTATAACCGCTGTTCGTCGTTTTCTTGAAACGGAGTCTAACGATAGAAAATACGCATCGCTAAAACGTTACACTGCAACGCTTAGCATGTTACATACTGTGTTGAGCTTTGCTAACCCGATCAAGCACAGGCAAGTTCGCTTTACCCTACTCCACTTACAATCTCAAATGGCCGGTGACGCTAAACAAACCAATGCTATGACATCTGTGCATCTCACTGATTTGAATACGTTACTCTCCCATGAGAAAGCAAACCTGAAAGAGATCAGAGACATTGCTATTTATAACGTGATGTTCGAGTGTGCTTTAAAGCGCTCAGAGCTTAAGTTGTTATCGATGAGTGATGTTGAGTACGTTGAAGATCATTACCAAGTAACAGTCAAAGATTCAGCTTATCAGTTGTCACAAATAGCCAGTGTTGCACTTCAACGTTGGCTTTCGTTTACTGGTATACAAGATGACTTGCCAGTATTTCGTGCGATAGACAAGCATGAGAATATTGGTTTGCAGCCTTTAGATGATTCGTCCATCTATAGGATATTGAGAAGAGCTAGCGACTTACTTCAACTGCCAGAAAATCACCATTTCTCTGGAAATTCGATTCGTGTTGGTGCTGCACAAGAGTTGTCGAAACAAGGTCTTAAGGTTAGAGAGATTCAGGACTTTGGTCGCTGGCTTAGCCCTGCCATGCCAGCCCAATATGTGGGTTTCACGGGAACGGCTGAGAGTGAGAAGATGAAGTTTAAGGCGCTAATACCTTGGCAATAAACGGTTCGTAATTACTTGGATATTGTTACTTGGATATAAGTTGTGGCTAAATGATAGATTCGTAAAAAACGGCTAGCTTTAAAAACAAAAAGTGCCTTGGCGAAAGCTTAAGGCACTTTTGGGTTCAGCTCTAAGTGAACGAAAACGAGTTAGAAACCTAAGAAAGGCTTGTTCTCACGCAGTTTTCTAAGAACTGGCTGAATTTGTGGCCGTGATGCTCAACCATTTTAGGGAACATGGAGATTGGCGTCATACCTGGGAAGGTGTTGACTTCGTTCAGGTAGATCTCGTTGTCTTGCGTTAAAAAGAAGTCGATACGAGACAAGTGACGAAGCTTCATCTGGGTGAAGACTTTTCGTGCGCTGTCTGCAATCAATTCACGCTGTTCGTCAGTTAAATTACTTGCTTCAACTTCAGTGATCGAGTGGCTGTCTGCACTGTACTTCTCTTCGTAAGAGTAAAATGCGCCATTCGGTGCAATCACCTCACCCGGCTTGCTGATGTGTAGCTCGCCATCGATTTCATAAGCAGCAATTTCTAGCTCTCTAGGCACCACTGATTTCTCAACCAATACTTGGTCCGAGAAAGTGAACGCCTTGTTGATAGCCTCGCTTAAATCTTCTACTTGGTTAACTTGGTAACAACCTACAGAAGAACCTTGACGAGCCGCTTTCACAAACACTTTACCCCACTTTTCAAATGCTTGAGTTGCTTGTGAGTGAGCTTGATCATTGTTGTCTGATAAGAACAGGTACGGCGTGTTTGGAATACCAAGTGCGTCGTACCAAAGCTTTGACGTGATTTTGTTAAAGCTGTTGTTGCTTGCTTCTGGACCACAACCTAGGTATGGAATTTTAGCCATTTCAAACAGTGATTGAATGTCACCTGTTTCACCTGGGAAACCGTGTATGCAAGGCACAATGAAATCGACTTTAGATGCTAAATTGTCACCGCGTAAGGTTTGGTCGTTAATATCAAGATAAACCAATTCACCTGAATCAAGACACCAGCCTTCGTTCTTAATTTCAACTCTTACAACGTTAAAATCTGCAACGCTATTAAGTTGTTCAAAAAGGTAATTGGCTGAAACTAAAGATACTTCATGCTCTGAAGATCCACCGCCGCAAAGTAGAAGGATGTTTGTGGTGTTCATGGGTAAATTCGGTCCTTGAAACTAGGAGTACTGACTTCAATGATAAACAAAAGTCGAGATAGGTACAGTGTTTTGATTGTTAAAATTGCGTTCGAAAGATCGAGCGATTAACTATTAAACAAAACAGCGAGTCTTAAAACAAAAGAAGGAGCATTTGCCCCTTCTTTATGAATCAAAACTTAGTTCAACTTGTTAAGCGTTGGGTATTCAGAGTTCTTGATGTCATCAATGCTCTTAACGAACGGCTTCAAGTTTTGGAAAGTGTTCGGCAGTGTTGAGATTGCCTTTTTAGCTTCTAAGCGTGTTGCGTAGTCACCATAAAGTACCGTGAACCACTTAGTGCCGTTAACCATTTTGTAGTTTTCCCAAACTGGCTGAGAAGTCGTAGGTAGCATTTTCACGAAAGAATCGACTTTACTTTGGCTGCCAACAGCAACAACTTGAACTGTGTAACCAAAACGTTGGTTCATGTCTTGTTGTTTCTTGGTTGGGCCTGTCACTACTGCAACTGGCTTAGCTTTAGTCGTTTGAGCGACTTTCTGTTCAACAGGTTCGGTTCTGATAACGTTGACAACATTTTCTTCAACAACGCTTGTTTGCTCAGATTGAGATACAACTGGAGCTTCAACTTTTGCCGTTTTGTACTCTTCTTGATAACTATCTGAAGTGACATTGGTAACGTAGTCGTCAGATACACATGCAGCCAAGAGCAGTGGCAAAGTCACAATTGCAAATTTTTTCATGGAAAGCTCTATATCCTTAATAATAATTACTATAAATCATGCCGATACGTCGGTTTAGAATCAAGTTAACTTTGGGATTATACACCATTAGTGGGTGACCTATTTCACAAACTTTATGCAGTGTTTGCTTATTCATCTGAATTCGGTGAATTTGCCATCAACCTGTGAGTGCAAAGTAAGTTACGATGAACTTACGTGCATTGCTAGGATATGTCTATGAATCATCTTGATCCCCTACTTAAACCCCGTTCAATCGCTGTTGTTGGTGCTTCTCAACGAGAAACACGCGCAGGATATATTGTTATGAACAATTTGTTGCATGGGGATTTTAAAGGTGCGGTGATGCCGGTTACGCCGAAATATGATTCAGTGGCCGGTGTGCTTTCTTACAAGAACATTTTGTCGTTACCGATTGTTCCTGACCTCGCAATCTTGTGTACCAATGCGACCCGTAATGTCGCTATTTTTGAAGAACTGGCTGAGAAAGGTATAGCCTCTGTCATTTTGCTTTCTTCAGACATGCAGCAAGAAAGCGATAATGGTGAGACGTATGATGAACGATGCCTAGCGATTGCCAAAAAGCACAACATTCGAGTGTTGGGTTCCAATAGTTTGGGGGTGATTGTCCCTTGGTTAAATTTGAACGCCTCATTCTCTCCAGTGACAGCATTACCCGGTAAGATCGCCTTTGTTTCTCAGTCGGCAGCTGTGTGTACCACTATTCTCGATTGGGCTAATGACAAAGAGATCGGTTTTTCGGCGTTTATCTCTATAGGCAATGGTAGCGATATCGAATTCTCGGAGTTATTGGATTATCTCAGTACCGACTCTCACACCGAAGCGATATTGCTTTATGTAGACAGCATTACTGATGCGAGGCGCTTTATTTCTGCAGCGCGTGCGGCTTCGCGTAACCGACGAATTTTGGTGTTGAAAGGCGGTCGAACGGCGAAAGGCAGAGCCGCAGCAATGGCTCACACTGGCGGTGCCGACACATTAGATATTATTTATGATTCCGCAATCCGACGCAGCGGCATGCTACGAGTTAAGAACTTACATGAACTGTTTGCTGCGGTAGAAACACTGACTCATTCAGTACCATTGCGAGGCGAGCGCTTGGCTATTGTTACTAATGGTGGCGGCCCTGCGATTATGGCTGTGGACACCCTATTTGACCGCGGTGGTAAGCTCGCAGAGTTTTCAGAAGAGACACTTGATAAGTTGAACAAGGTTTTGCCATCGAGTTGGTCTCATAGCAATCCTATCGATATTGTCGGCGACGCTGGTGATCAACGTTATATCGACACTATAAACATCTTACTCGATGGCGATGAAGCAGACGCGATTCTTATCATGCACAGCCCTTCAGCGGTCGCACATTCCGCTAAAACGGCAGAACGAATTATTGAAGCGATTAAGAAGCACCCTCGCCACAAGCGCTTTAACATCCTGACGAATTGGTCTGGTGAGCTAACAGCAAGGCCCGCACGAAAGCTGTTTACCGAAGCGGGTTTCCCAACTTATCGGACCCCTGAAAGCTCTGTGGTCGCATTCATGCACTTAGTCGAGTACAGACGTAACCAACGTCAGTTAATGGAAACGCCGACCACTGCAGAAAAAGTACACATTGAAGATCTAGCAGATGCGAAAGGTTGGATAGAAAGAAAACTACTGGATAAAGATACAGTTAGCCTTGATACTCACCAAAACAGTCAGTTTTTCAAGAGCTTCAACCTCGATGTGTTACCAACTTGGATCGCTTCTGACCCAAGTGAAGCGGTACACATCGCTGAAACGATCGGTTATCCCGTCGCAGTAAAATTACGTTCGCCGGATATTGCACATAAGTCAGACGTACAAGGCGTGATGCTCAATTTGCGAAACAGCAGTGAAGTTGCCAATGCGGCTCAGGCAATTCTCGATCGTTCTCAATTATCCTTCCCTACAGCAAACATCCACGGCTTGTTAATTCAAGGTATGGCTAAGCTCGCGGGCGGCCAAGAGTTGCGTATTAAGGTTACAACAGACGAAACCTTCGGCCCAATCATATTACTTGGACAAGGTGGTTCGGAGTGGGATGAGTCGATTGATGCCGCAGCTGCTTTTCCACCGCTCAACATGACACTGGCGCGTTACTTGATTATTCGAGCGATAAAAAGCGGCAAGATTCGTCTACAAAAACTCCCTAACCCCATCGATATAGAAGGTTTGTCTGAGTTATTGGTACGTATATCGCAAATGGTAGTGGATTGCCCTGAAATACATGATTTGGATATCCATCCAGTACTGGCCAATGGTGACAAGTTCACGATATTAGATGCCGATATCATCTTGAAAGCGTACGAAGGCGATCCACAGGAACGTCTTGCGATTCGCCCTTATCCGGTCGAGCTTGAAGAACGTATCCAGCTAAAAGATGGAACCGAAGTGTTGTTACGCCCTATTCTTCCCGAAGATGAACCGCTTCATGCTGACTTCATTAACCGTGTGTCTAAGGAAGATCTCTATAAGCGTTTCTTTAGTGATGTCGGTGAATTCAATCATGAGGCGTTGGCGAATTTCACTCAGATTGATTTCGATAGAGAAATCGCCTTTGTGGTCGTTCGCGAGGAACAAGGCGTTCCAGCGATCATCGGCGTGTCCCGTGCGCTGATTAACCCTGAGAACACAGACGCCGAATTCGCAATATTGATTCGTTCTGACCTTAAAGGTGTTGGTCTAGGTCGCATTCTTATGACCAAGGTTATCGATTACTGCCGTGCGAAGCAGACCAAGCAGATGTCGGGTATGACGATGCCAACCAATAGAGGGATGCTGACACTAGCTCAAAAGCTCGGTTTTAAGCTAGATATCAGTTTTGAAGATGGTACTGCAGATATGGTGTTACCGTTACTTTAACGCCCATGTCTTTTTAAGATGTTGGATACACCAAGACTTGGCGTCGCCCATTTTGTTGCGTCGCCAAGCCATAACAATATCGATCGGTTGTGGTTCTGTACCGGAGATCTGCTGTAGTACGCCAGATTCAATCAAAGGTTTAGCGACACTATTCGGTAAGGTGCCAATCCCTAGTCCTGATGTCAAAGCCTCTACTTTCGCAGGAAAGCTTGTCACGGTTAAACGTGGCTGTTTCTCTAGAATATTGATGCTTAGTGCTGGCTGATCGCGTGCGGTGTCTGCAATGGCAATAACCCTGTAACTTTCTCTCGCCTTCTGATCGAATTCACCAGAACGATTGTGAACATAGTGGCTTGATGCCGCGACCCACACCATCTCCATTTTACCAATTACGTCACTTTTCATATCGTTTGGAATTGTATCGAGCTTAGGGCATATCAATAAGTCAGCACGACCATCTGTGAGAGATTCCCAACAACCCGCTAAGATTTCCTCTTGCAAACGAACGCGTGTTTTACTGATTTTTCCTAGTTCATCTACCAGTGGGAAAAAGTTAGCAATCGGGATAATGCCATCAAAGGCGATGGTCAAATCGAGCTCCCAACCATTGGCTAGAATGCTTGCCTCGTTAACAAGACGTTCTGTAGCTCCAAGAATGATTCTACCTTGCTCAAGTATCAACTGACCCGCTTCCGTGAAATTTGCACGGTGGCCTGAGCGGTCAAAAATCATGATGTCTAGATCTTGTTCAAGCTTCTGTATTTGATAGCTGAGTGATGAAGGCGCTCTGTCCATTTCATTGGCCGCGGCGGCGAAACTTCCACGTCGGTCGATGGCGTCTAGGATGTGTAACGCTTCAAGTGTTATTGGACTATGCATAGCTTTCCTACTTTATAAATGAGACTTGAATCACAAAAACAGAAGCATTCAGACTGTGAATGGAACTGTAAAAGTCTTTTTAATACAGATATTTAAGAGCATTAATTATGAATTAGTTGATAAAGTTGAAAATTAATTAAATGCAAATAATAGTAATTATCATTTAGATCCAATATCATCTTCGCAAATCAAGATAATACTATGGAACTAAGGTAACTATCAGATGTATAAGCAATCCCTACTCTCTGCTTCAATCGTTTTAGCGCTTTCATCAACGTCAGCCTTTGCTGAAGATTATGCCCTATTTGATGAGGTTGTTGTATCTTCGACTCGTACTAATCAACAACTTGAAGATGTTGCTGCGTCGGTAACTGTGATTAACGATAAAGATATCGAAAAAAACATGGTTACGGATGTAGAAGACTTATTTAAGTACACACCAGGTGTCACGGTGACTACGAATTCTCGCCAAGGGATTCAAGGTATTAACATTCGTGGTATGGAAGGTAACCGAGTAAAGGTTATCGTTGATGGAGTATCACAAACTAGCCAATTTACTCCAAGTGGTACTCAGTCATATAACTTCATTAACTCTTCACGCATTGATGTCGATACGGATATGTTGAAGTCTGTCGAGATTGTTAAAGGTGCGGCTTCTTCTCTGTATGGTTCTGACGCGATTGGTGGTATTGCTGCGTTCGAAACAAAAGACCCGAGTGACTTTTTAAAAGACAAAGACTTCGGTGGCCACGCGAAGTTCAACTACTCTTCATCTGATAATACCTTTAGCGAATCGGTTGCTTTAGCAAATCGTATTGGCGACCTAGAAACGTTAGTTGCTTATACTCGCAGAGACGGTGAGCAAACTGATAACTTTGGTACACCTGATGAGCAAGATACTCAGAACAACAACTTGTTGGTTAAGCTTCAGTACCAATTAAACGAACAACACCGTTTAGAGTTTTCTGGTAACTTCATTGAGAATTCTGGTGATACCGATTTAAATAGTGCAAGTTACACCGACTACACTGGCGAAGACACAACTAGCCAACAGCAAATCGGTATCAAACATATTTGGGATGCTGACCTAGCGTTTGCAGATACTATTACTTGGCAAGCTGACTGGCTGAGCAAAGAAGAGAATGGCGTAACTAATCGTACTTCTAATGGCGGTATGTTCCTACCTCCGGCAGGTAATGTTCAGAAAAAGGACTATATCTACGAGGATGAAGGTTATCAATTTGATGTGCAATTCGATAAGTTCTTCATGACGGGTAATGTAGAAAACTACTTTATCTATGGCGCTTCATATTCGGACAAAGACATTAAAAACGTTAATAACGAATATAACTCCATCAGCGCAGACCAAGTTATTTTCTACATCCCTGCCGCATCTGAAAGAAAATATGGATTCTTTTCTCAAAATGAAATGACGATCGGAAATTGGATGATTACTCCGGGTGTTCGTTTTGATGGTTTTGAAACTGATCCAGGTGATACAAGTCAAAACCCAAGTGGTAACCCAGAAGAGTCTTATGCAAAATATTCAGACTCAGCTGTTACCGGACGTTTGGGTACAACTTACACGCTTAATGATGAAAATAAGATCTTCGGTCAAATCAGCCAAGGCTTTAGAGCTCCTGATTTCCAAGAGCTTTACTACTCATTTGGTAATCCTGCTCACGGTTATTTGAATGCCCCTAACCCTGACTTAGAAGCTGAAGAAAGTATTTCATACGAGTTAGGTTGGCGTCATAACACAAATTATTCATCAAGCGAAATCGCTATCTTCTACAGCGATTATGATAACTTTATTGATAACGTAGCAGTTAGTGGCTCAGCCACTCCGGCCGATCCAACAATATATCAGAATGTAAACATTGATGAAGCCGTAATTAAAGGTATCGAAGCGTCAAATACACAGTCTTGGAATAGCTTCATGCCAGTGAAAGGTGTTAGTACTCGTGTTTCTGCAACGTATACTGAAGGTGAAGATGGCGAAGGTAATCCTCTTAACAGTGTAAACCCTTGGAACGCTGTCGTTGGTTTTAACTATGATGCTCCTTCAGCACTATGGGGTACATCACTTAACATAAGCTACACAGCAGGTAAGAAGTCTAGTGATATCAACAGCGATGGTTTGAATGATGAAATTCTACCAATTGATTCAGCAACTGTAGTTGACCTAACAGCATACTACTTGCCGATGAAGGATCTTACGCTTAGAGCAGGTCTCTTCAACGTTACGGATGAAGAGTACTACTCGTGGAATGACGTTCGTGGATTCTCACAAGAAGATAAAGATTACACGCAAGCAGGTCGTAACTGGTCAATTACAGCTAAATACGAATTCTAATTCGTTAAAAAACTGAATTGCAGAAACTAAAAAGCCAGCTTAATTGCTGGCTTTTAATTTATTTCACTAAAAAATTGTATAAAAAAGGTAATAAGTGAAATTACTTCTCTGCCATCTCTTTTTTAACCATTACTGCAGCAGCAACGATGAAAGTGATGATTAGGCCTAGTTCCATGATTAACTCCAAAGAAAATTAACATTAAACATATAATTCGCGAGCATAATAACACAGCGGATACAGAATGATACTTTTTAACCACTAATTTACTTTTTATTCGATTAAGATCAAAAAAGATGCCCGAAAGCATCTTTTAATTTTTGAATCATTCACGAAACCACTAGGTTAACCAGGGAATCCATTCGGGTTTGTTGACTGCCAGCGCCATGTATCTTCGGTCATTTCAGCCAATGTGCGGCTTGCATTCCAGCCCAGTTCTTTCTGAGCTTTAGCTGGATCTGCCCAACACTCTGCGATGTCACCAGGACGGCGTTCAACTAGCTTGTAAGGGATCTCTTTACCGCTTGCTTGTTCGAATGCTTTAACCATGTCTAACACACTTGAACCGTTACCCGTACCAAGGTTGTAGATATGAAGACCGTCTTTGCACCCTACTTTCTCAAGCGCTGCGATGTGGCCATCAGACAGATCCATTACGTGGATGTAATCGCGAACGCCAGTCCCGTCTTTTGTTGGATAATCGCTACCAAATACAGATAGGAATTCACGGCGGCCCACTGCTACTTGAGAGACAAATGGCATTAGGTTATTTGGGATACCTTGCGGGTCTTCACCTAGCTCACCACTTGGATGTGAACCTACAGGGTTAAAGTAACGCAGCAGTGTAATGCTCCAATCAGGATTGGCTTTTTGGAAATCGGTTAAACACTCTTCAACCATTAGTTTACTACGACCATATGGGTTGGTAGCGCTTGTTGGGAAGTCTTCAGTAATTGGCACACTTGCAGGATCACCGTATACCGTTGCTGAAGAGCTAAATACCAAGGTTTTTACACCCGCATCACGCATTGCATCAACAAGAACTAAAGTGCCGTTTACGTTGTTGTCGTAGTATTCAAGAGGCTTTTCCACAGACTCTCCGACGGCTTTCAGACCAGCAAAATGGATAACCGCTTCGATGTTGTGTTGCTTCATAGTTTCAGTCAAAAGCGCTTTATCACGAACGTCACCTTCAATGAAGTTGGGACGAACGCCCGAGACTTTTTCGATGCGCTCTAGAACGCTTGGTTTACTGTTGTACAAGCTATCAAAAAGTACAGGTGTCATACCTGCGTTGATCATCTGGATACTTGTATGGCTACCAATGTAACCCATGCCACCTGTAACTAAAACATTCATGCTTAGCAGACCTTTTAATTAAAAATATTCAACCTATCACTTATGATACAACAACTTAGGGTGAGCTCACAAACACCGGTGCCTATTTACCCTCACGAGCGAACACAAACTGACCTTTTCCTTTGCGTTTCGCTTGGTACATAGCCTCATCAGCAACCTTTAGAATCACGTCAATATCACGCTCTGAGCCATCAACTAAATTGATACCTAAGCTCGCCCCAACATGAAGTGAACGCTGTTTATAATTCACTTCTTGCCCGATCAGATCCAACAATCGCTCGGCTAACTTCGCTAATAAGACTTTGTTTGTCTGTTTAATAATAAGAACAAATTCATCACCCGACAAACGTGCAACCAAATCCCCCGCTCTTACCTGAGATAATAACCGGTTTGACACTTCTTTAAGGATTTCGTCACCCGCATCGTGACCATAGTTGTCATTCACTTCTTTGAAGCCATCCAAATCCAAGTAAATAACCGCAAAATGCTGATTTGAATAGTGGCTCGACGTGACAACATCATCCATAACCTTATACAGCTGCGCTCTATTCGCTAACCCGGTTAATGCATCGTGATGAGCCAAGTGTTCGAGTCTTTCCATCTCTTTAACGTTGGATAAATCAGACAGCGTTAATACCATATCAAACTCGTCTTTCTCGTTGTCTGAGGCAATTCGATTCACTTTGACAAACATTGGAACTAACGTGCCGGACGCGCTTTTCTCCCACACTTCGCCTTGCCATTGACCATAGTTTTCTAACGAACTGCGAATTGTCGGCATCAATGATGAAAATTGCTGCCACGAAAATACTTCAAATGGTGTTTTGCCCACCAGCAGATCAGAGTGATAACCGAGAAGTTGTGTGATCGCCGGGTTAACCATGGTTATCACATTGGATGAGTTGAGCACGATCAAGCCGTCTTTACTGTTTTCGAAAACACCCGCAGCAATACGTTGGCGACTCATGGCCGTTTCTATGTCGGTGACATCTTGGATTGCATAGAATACGACCATGTTTTGTCAAAGAACGACTGCTCACACGAAGCCAGCGTTTTGATTGAAAGAGATCGGTGGTTTCCAGCAATTCGTCATTAAGTTCAATATTGGCATCAATAACATCTTGTAAGTAACCCGTTTGCTTGGTCGCGATCAACTCTTGGATCAACAAATTCTCAAGAAAGGCTTCCGAGCATTTAAAAATATCCCGAGTAGCTGCGTTCGCATGAAGAATGAGCCCTTTTTCATCCACCACCAACAAAGAGTGCTGAACGGTTTCAACGACCTCATTTGCGAATGATTTTTCTTCTTGTAACTTGTCTAACGTAAAATTGATTTGGTTATCGCGATGTTGAAGCCTTTCTAACATGGTATTGAAAGCTCGAACCAGATCGCCGATTTCGTCGCGGTTCGTTACGACTAATTTAGGCTGCTTCGAACGACGCTCAACAAAGGCTTGCATCGCCTCATTGAGGTCAAACATCGGTTCGATAATCAAGCGTTGCACCAATTTGACCACTACTCCGCCTAACATCACCAGAAACAACAGGTAGACGACCGCAACCTTGAAAATATTCGTTAAGATCGAATTAAACGTCTCTTTCGATATTGTTACTCTCAAGTTCGCGATCACTGCGCCATCCAGTGTCACTGGAACGAGCAAGAAGATGAAATGCTCAGAGATGGCAAATTGATGATCGGCGATATCGTCTAATTCTTCTGCGTTTGGCCTTGGAACCAGAGTGTTGCTCACCTGATAGCTGGCAAAAAGCTGTTCGTTGATGTCATAGAGCTTCACTCTAACAATATCTTTATCTGCGACGAAAGCTGACAATATTTCCTGAGCCGATGACTTGTCTTCAAATAAAATCGCGGCTTGCAAGTTATAAGCAACACCTTGTGCTAGCACTTTAACACGTTGAATAAGACTCTCTTTCTCTCTCTCAAACGTGACAGTGTAATTTACCGATTGGATCGTTACAAAAGTGACTGCGATGAAGATGATAATGGGTAATATCAGCTTGTTTTTAATCGATATGTTATTAATGAAAGACAACATTATTGGCCCTCCACTATAGCGATTCGTAACAGGTTCGAGCCAATGACGTAGTCACCGCGCCTTGCGTTCTCTAGATTGATCTTAGGTTTGAGCTTATTATCGATGTGCGTGAGTTCAATGATTCCACCTAAGTCCGTAAAGTTAGGGATATCACTGATTGTCACAGTATGTGGCGAGTGCTCTTGACTAAGAAATTGGTCATTTTTACGGTCAGACAAATACGTAATATCACACTTAGAAGTAATCGACTGTTGAACTCGGATAGCGAGCGAACGAATAGATTTCCCCTCGGTAATTGACGTTAGCACTTGGCTTACCTTTTCATCGCCAATCACACAAAAGTTCACAGCGTTCATTGAGCTTTCATCATTCCAACGTATAAAATTCGCAATTCTAAAAAGGTACACCGCTTTCACTTCATAAGGTTTGAAGCTAGCAGCTGAGGTGTTCAACGGCACAATAAGCATCGTTAAAGCCGCTAAGCCTAGTTTAGATAAGCCGAGCTTAATGCGGTGCTTAAGCCATTTAGAATTCATGAGAGATCCTCACATATACAGACTCTTGGTTGACACAAATCTCGGTAAGTTTTTGTGTCACTTTCGAAGCCGTTTCCATTTCGACATCTAACATAGACAACTCTTCAAGGCTCATCGACATGAGCTGGTCTAGAGAGTTTTCTTGAGCAGAGACAAAAACAGGTATCGTTAATGCTAGTCCTAAGCAAACCTGGCGGGATATCATGTGCTCACCTAATATACAGATAGATATTAATCCTTTAATCAATAGTTCAACTATATATGAAATGCCATACTGGTAAATCTACGGTGTCGAAAGTTTGAGTTAGGTCACTGTTTATTTATGGTATTTATAAGACCGTCATTACTTACCTCAACGTAAAGGATTAGCACCACGTGACAACGAAGATTTTGCTTAATTGCGACATGGGAGAAAGTTTCGGCAATTGGAAGATGGGCGATGACGAGTCGGTCATGGAATGGGTCGATATGGCAAACATCGCTTGTGGCTTCCACGCGTCTGATCCGCACGTTATGTCCAAGACGATAAAACTGGCGCAGCACTATCACACCCAAATTGGTGCTCATCCCGGTTATCAAGATCTCGTTGGTTTTGGTCGCCGTTCTATTCCACACACCATGGACGAAATCAGTGAGCTGGTTTGTTATCAAGTCGGTGCATTACAAGCCCTTTGCCGCTATCACCATACCACTGTTGGCTATGTGAAACCTCATGGCGCTCTTTATAACGATATGATGGCAAACATTGATGTGTTCAATGCGGTAGCCCAAGCCGTCGCTGAGTTTAACATCCCGTTGATGATTCTCTCTTCATCAGACAATCAACAGTATTTGGATATTGCTGACGACCATGACTTGCCTCTCTTGTTTGAAGCGTTTGCCGACCGTGCTTATTTAAATAACGGACAATTAGCGCCACGTACTCAAAAAGGCTCGGTTTACGTCAATCAAGACGATATCTATAACCAAGTTATGCAAATCATTAACTATGGCTCGGTTACGACTTTAGAGGGCGAAAGACTGCCTATTGAAGCTGATACTATCTGTGTTCATGGTGATAACCCTCAATCCATCGCATTAATTAGAAAAATCAGACAAGACCTCAACGCTTTTAATTAGTATGAAGCGTGTGATTGGTATGACGCATGGTCTAATCGCTCGTGAGATCTAATTGATTTGTATTGGCTTGGACACGGAAGTGAGACACGCCAAGTAAGCTAAAAAAGGCAAGATAACAAACGTATGGAAACGAAATGACGACGAATCAGATTGAATTCAATATAGCGCCAGTCGCGGAATGCAGCGTTTTGGTGACCTTGACGCTATCGCCTTCAAATAATCAATCTAGCGCCGAATATGCGCAATACATAGCTCACTTTTCCGATGCCATTCGCCAAAACTTAGCATCGGTGTTGATGAATGTGACACCGGCTTACCAAACAATATTGGTCGACTACCTCCCTTATCGAATATCAGAACAGCAGCTCATTGAACAGCTCAATAATTTGTTGAGTCATGCTCTGTCGTCCTTTTCTAGTGTTAGTAAAACTCGCGATACGATTGAGCTTCCTGCCTATTACTCACCAGAAACGGCGCTCGATTTAGACCGATATCAAAACAAAGGCCTGTCGCTCGACCAGATAATTCAACATCACACCTCACAGACATACAGCGTCAGTGCGATTGGGTTTACGCCTGGCTTTGCCTTTATGTCGGATGTGGTTAATGAGCTTGCCTTGCCCCGTCACTCCACACCCCGCTTAATTGTGCCCAAAGGCAGTATCGCCATCGCGGATACGAAAACAGCTGTGTACCCTTCGGATTCACCGGGCGGTTGGAATATTATTGGCAATTGCCCACTTCCGTTGTTCGATCATAGCCAGTTGAAGAACGCCGATATCACGCAAAGACCACTGTCTCTGCTTAATGTTGGTGATACCGTCCGTTTCATAGCGATTTCAAAAAAAGAATTTGTAGATTTGGGTGGAGGCATCGTAAATGGCTAAGACAAAAACTAAACCAACACTGACAGTGATTAAGCCCGGCCCGTTGAGTTTGATTCAAGACTTTGGGCGATTTGGTGTTGCTCATCTTGGATTAACGCAAGGTGGACCGGTTGATGACTACTCTTATAGCTGGGCTAACCATCTATTGGGCAACCCAGTCAACCAAGCGGCGTTGGAAATCACGCTTGGGCAATGTGCGTTGAGAATCGATTTTGATTGCGAGATGGCACTATGCGGGGGTGATTTACAAGCGAAACTCGATGGTAAACCACAGGCTAACTGGAGCACTTTTCAAGCTTTTAAGGGGCAAGTTCTCTCATTTGGTTTGCCTAAAAATGGTCTAAGGGCGTATTTAGCCATTAAGGGCGGTTTCGATGTTCCATCAACTCTTGATAGCTGCTCTACAGTCACTCGTGAAAAGATTGGTGGATTAACGCAAGATGGAGAGCCATGCCAACAAGGGCAACAAATAGCTTTTACCCAGCACCAACTATCACATTCATTTAAAGCGGTAAGTGTTACCTTCCGATACACGCCTGATTACAATCTACCCGTGAACCTACGAGTGATTGAAGGCTATCAAAGCGAGCTATTCTCCGAGTCAGCAAAAGAGACTTTGTATAACGCGCAGTATCACGTTGACCAAAACTCAAATCGGATGGGTTATCGACTCAGTGGCGAACCCGTCGACTCGCCTGACATTTCGCTATTGTCAGAAGGCATTGCCTTAGGTGCGATTCAAATTCCACAAGATGGACAGCCTATCGTGCTGCTTAATGATAGACAGACCATAGGTGGTTATCCGAAGATAGGATGTGTCGCCAGAATCGATTTACCACGCTTGGCGCAAGCAAAACCTGGACATGCGATATCGTTCAGCAAGGGCGATCGCTTGGGCTTACAAGATGTTTGGTGCCAATGGGCTCAGTTTTTCGGCTATTAGTTTTTGCGATGTGTTATGTGCTAAATGCTATGTAGCTGAGAATAATCAACTAGGAAGATGTCATTTAGATGAGGTTCGGTATCTAAGCAGATGTTGAAATGAAGATTCGGCTTACCTATTACAGTAAGCCGAATTGAAGAAATTAAACGCAGTCGATGATTATAGGCTATTAAGCGTGATCTTGACCTGACACCTTGGCAAGCGCTTCTGGGTATCCACGTTCTTGTGTCAAATCTATCGCTCTGTTTTCAATATCATTTAGATTAAGTGACATTGTCACTGAGTGTGTGTCTTCAATAGATGCCGCCTCTGATACATCAAACCATTGCTCAGCGACCTTTTGTGCCGCTTCTAATGTTGAAGAAGCTTTTACTACTTCAAGTCGAGCATAGCGATCCCCACAGAATGAAACGTCTGAAGCTCTTAAGCTTGGATCGGTTCCCGGAATCTGTTGTGCACCAAACAAAGGTTTACCACCGACCAATGCAGAACTGAAACTTGGGATGAACTGAGACATATGCGTTATTGCCGCGCGAGTTCTTAATTCAAGCTGATCTTCACTCCAACCCGATACGATTTTCTTAAGCAGCTTCGAAGGCAACTGTGGCTGTGACGAGTCTGTTGACGATGAAACAAGCCCACCCTCAAACAGAGTAATCCCTTCTGTCATGCCGTGAAGTTGGAACACACCATCAGCATACGGCGTTAATTGCGCCATGCCTTGCGGTGTGCCTCTCGGGCCATGGAAGATAACTTCTGGCCACTCTTCCTTACATTCTTGCGAATATGGCCACTCTGTAACGTATGCAGCTTTAAACTCAACAAGTCTTTGCTGCTTAGAGCCAACAAAGTCATCTACGATACCCGTTTCAAACCCACTCGCATTAATCAAGTAATCGGTCGTTAGTTGGCAGCTTTGGTTTTCGGCATCGGTATAAGTCAAAGACCAACCTTGACCTGTCGACTCAACAGATTGTAATCGGCTGTTGGTTAACACAGTACAGTTAGCTTGTTGCCCCAAAGAGAGTTGAGCGGTCGCAGAAAGTCGGAATACGCTCCAGCCATACTCTTGGACCATCGCAACAGGATACTTTAGGGTCTCTAAATCCGTATGCTTGGCGAAAGGAATACACCAATCATCAAGCGATGTTGGTTTCAGAGGCTGTGTTTTCGCAGAAAGTGCTAATAAATCTTCTTTGCTGTACAGCTTATAATACTCTTCCGGATCACCGAGCACTTGGTTGCTTTTATCTTGTTTAACAAGATCGGCATAAGCGCTTTTGATTATCTTGAGACGAGGAAGCAGATCCAACGGCTCTCCACCATCACTGTGCGGAACGGCGATGATTGTCGGACGAATATTGATCGTATGAGGGAATAAGCGGACGGTATCAATTGACTGTGTGAGCAATTGAAGACACTGCTCTACAGAAATATCTCGATACAAATTGCCGCCAGCGTGCAGGTGGCAAATTGGTGGACCATTAACCAAACTCGGCCCTTTTTCTAAGATAGTGACCTTAAAACCCAACTCACTAAAGTGAATCGCGCTCGTTGTTCCGGCAATACCACCACCAACAATGGCAATAGAAGGTTGATTTGTATCCGTTTTGTTGTGGTTCATCGTGTTCTGTAGAATAAGATTAACTGCCTCTATTCTACTTTTGTTCTGCGATGAATTAAAACACATTTTTATCAAGGTCTTAGATAGGCGGGATTTAATATCTATGTAAAAAACATAAATAATCTCTTGACTCAATAACTCCAGATAGGGTTTTAAAGGTTATTCTAACAGTCAAATTTGTCCTAAGTGACGCCACATAAAGGCTGCCTCAGTACTCTTAAAACATAGCGGTTAACTTATCCCTAAAGTTATCCACCGTTTTTGTGGATAACTGTTGATAACGTTCTTGCTAAGTTGCGCAAACCCTTTGTTTACAGGGACTAACCGCTGTTCATTAAATCGGCATTATTGGGTAATTAGTCTTAAAAAATGCTAAAAACAGTGGAATCTAAGGTGCGATATTTTTTACTTATGCTGCCGGTTGGTTAAATAAAAAACGGTCTAAAGCGACGTATTATAAATAGTGCATGACTAAGTATAAATAATCTCACTTTTAGACCGTTTTAAGCGCTTGGCTAGATCTCGCTAACGACTAGCCAAAATCCTTGTTTACTGGTGCTAACAAACGTTTGATTAAGCTATTCACTACCGCGGCTAATGTGATGAACGTTAGCACCGGTAGCGCTATCCACAACATCGGGTGAAGTGAAGGTTGTAACTCAAAACCAAAGTTCATCACTCCTGCCACGCTGAGCTCAGAACCAAGGGCTGCAATTGAGCCTGCGACTAACGCCATTAAACCGTACTCACACCAAATAGTATTGAGAATTCGCTTCTTACTCGCGCCTAATGTTCGATACAAGCGTATCTCTTGTTGTCTTTGAGATAAGCTCAATCGCAATAGAGTGAAGATAAGCAACAGCCCCGCCACCACACCTAACGCCGCAAGTACGGTAATCGACCAAACAATCTGCTTAAGCAACTCTTGGATCTTGCTACCCATCTTACGAATATCCATCAAACTCACGGTTGGATGATTTCGAGAGAGTTCGTTGAGCATCTGATTGTGTTGTTCTTCTAATCTGAAGCTCACTAGCCAAGTAGAAGGGATTGAACTCAAGACATCTGGAGTAAAAATGAAGTAGAAGTTCGGCTTCATTTCTCGCCACTCGACTTTGCGGATGCTATTCACCTTGGCAGAAACATTCTGGCTGTTGATTGTGAATGACAGCTCATCGCCAATCTTTAGATCCAGTTGCTCCGCGACATCCGATTCCACAGATACGCCATGCTCTTGCGTCCAGTTACCTTCTAACACTTCATTGTACTCGGGTAAGCTATCTCCCCAAGTGAAGTTGATCTCTCGACTTAGTGCGTCTGTTTCGCCTGAGGTATCGCTGTATTCCGACGCTTCAACACCGTTTATCGTCGTCAGTCGTCCTCGGATAATTGGAAACGCTTGAGTACGCTCTACTTCGTTTGCATCAATCGTCTCGAGATAACTGTCTTTCTCATAGCTTGCAATGTTAAGTGCAAACGCATTCGGTGCGTTCTCGGGTAAGGTTTGTTGCCAATCTGACAGTAAATCACTTCTTACCAACCAGATGATAGACAGCAACATCAGTGAAAGCGCTAAAGAGCCAAATTGAATCCCAGTTGCTAAAGGTGTGCGATTAATTCGACTCAATGCCAAACGCATCGATGTCGATGTCGGCAACTTACTAACTAAACGCAGAACAAGCGTACTGACGACCGCAAGCACTAAGAACAGGCAAGCGATACCCGCTAAAACTATCCATACCAATAGATTGTCGCCATACATCAGCATCATTGGAATAATCGGTACCAGTAACAACAAATATTTCTTGTAGCTTTCATTGGACTGGTGACTTGATTGGATAACGCTGATTGCCGAGGTGTTGACCAAGCCAATTAACGGGATACCAAGAGCAGGAACACCAATTAGGATGCTTGATAAAATCGCCAAGATTGCAGGTTCAATACCATAGCTAGGAAGTGGCGTTGGTAATAAGTCGCCCAGAGGTATACGAAGCAAAAACTCCAAGCCGATACCGATGGTTATTCCCAGTACTGCACCGATAACCACTAACAAAGATACCTGTACAGACAACCATTTAACGATCCACTGCTTGCTTGCACCTAAACTCTTAAGCATCGCGATGGTTTTACGGCGACTCGCAACATAATGTTGGCAAGTGAGTACCAAGGTGGTCGCAGCCATGATCACAACAATAGCAACGGTTAACGAAAGATATTGAGTCGTGCTTTCGAACATGTCGTTAGTACGGCTCGCAGAATCTTGAGTACGCCAGCGATCGCTTGGTGTCAGTTCGATACTGTCTTGTGCGGCTTTGAGTTTAGATTCATCACCATTTAAAAACAATCTAAAGCTAACGCGACTGCCCGGTTGAATCGCTCCCGTGGCATCGATATCACTTGTATGAATCAGCACAGCTGGCATTTGTTGGAATGGGTTAAAGCTTAAGCCTGGTTCTTGAGTGATTCGTCCAGTTATCGCTAAATCGGCATCACCAATAGTGACATTGTCACCAATTTCAACCTCTAACTGTGCAAATATACGCTCGTCTAGCCAAAGTTCACCCGGCTCAACATGGTTACTTGATGCTTTATCAGCGCCCTCTAAGATCATTTCACCGCGTAATGGGTAATTACTTTCAACTGCTTTTACCGTCACTAACTGCATTGAGTTATCACTGAATGCCATGGTTGAAAAACGAGTCAACTGAGATCTTTCTAATTGTTCAACTTGAGTGAGGTCTAACAAGGATTGCGGAATTGGGTTTGCTGAGATAAACACGCTATCAGCAGTAAGCGCATCTTTGCCCTGTTTAACAATTACCTGCTCCATACGTTCGGCCAACGCCGACAATGCAAATACACAAGCAATAATAAGCGTTAAAGCGATTGAAACTGGCCACAACTGGCCGTGTCGAATCTCTTCGATACTCCATGAAAACAGGCGTTTATTCAGTCCGTTTGATGAATTCAATTTAGACTTCCTCTATCTGACCGACATGCATCTTGAGTGTTCTTTGGCAACGTTGTGCAAGCTTAGGATCGTGTGTCACCAACACTAACGTTGTGCCGTGGGATGAGTTCAATTCAAACAACAACTCAACAATTTTGGCTGCCGTTTGTTGGTCTAGGTTGCCTGTGGGTTCATCGGCAAAAAGAATTTTTGGCTTAATCATAAATGCGCGCGCCAACGCGACCCTTTGTTGTTCACCACCCGATAGCTGCGACGGCAAATGATCAAGCCTGTCTTTCAAGCCTACTGATTCAAGCAGAGCAGTCGCGCGTTCGATGTCTTCGTCTGCTCCCTTCAACAAACAAGGTAACGTGACATTTTGCAGCGCAGAAAGGCTTGGAATTAATAAGAAGCTTTGAAATACAAACCCAACCGATTCACTGCGAATCTTAGCCCTTGCCTCATCATCAAGCTGTGAAAGTGGCTGTCCTAATAAACTGATTTCGCCTTTCGTTGGTACATCAAGACCAGCTAACAGCGTCATTAGGGTCGATTTACCCGCACCAGACGTGCCTACGATCGCGACCGTTTCGCCTTCACGAATATCGATATCAACGTGCTCTAGGATTGTTAAATGTTCTTGATTAGTAGACACTGTCTTGGAAACAGCTTCTGCTTTAATGATGGATGTATGCATGACTCGACTAATTTCCTTTTTATTTTTTATTTTATTTTCAACCGCTTCTTTAGCTCAAGGCTCTGCGTCAGCTCAAGATTCAAAGTTATTGGTACTTGGCGATAGTTTGAGTGCTGGTTACAACATGGATATCAAACAGAGTTGGCCAAGTTTGTTGCCAGACGCGCTAGCAAAACATGATAAAGCGGTTACCGTGGTTAACGGGAGTATTTCTGGTGATACAACGGGCAATGGTTTAGCCCGCCTACCACAATTGCTTGAAGAACATGCTCCAGACACCGTTCTTATCGAACTTGGTGCGAATGATGGACTTCGTGGTTTCCCACCTAAGCTGATGTCTGCAAATCTTGAGCAGATCATTGAGCAGATAAAAGCTGCGGGCGCCAAACCTATAATGATGCAGATTAAAATCCCACCAAATTACGGAAAGCGTTACAACCAGCAGTTTGAATACGTTTTTGCAGCGCTTGCTGATCAACAAAACGTGCCACTTTTGCCGTTTTTCCTAGAGCATATCATCCTCAAACCTGAGTGGATGATGAACGATGGACTGCATCCAAAACCAGAAGCTCAACCTTGGATTGCTGAATTCGTCGCCGAAGAATTATATCAGTATCTTTAAGTTTTAATGGTCTAGCTCAATAAATTTTACACAGCTTTACGTTAGCCTGAGTGCATATCACTGTTAACTGTAAGGTTATTTATGCTGATCGAACCTGTTATCAAGGGTGTGGTAGCCAAAAGCGCTCACCCTCTTGGCTGTCAAGAAGCCGTAAAGCAACAAATCAAGTTTGTTAAGAGTGCGCCGCAAATCAAAGATGGCCCTAAACGAGTACTGATTATCGGCGCTTCCTCAGGCTTTGGCCTTGCCGCTCGTATTGCCCTTACCTTTGGCGGCGCAAAAGCTGACACTATCGGCGTCTCATTCGAGCGCGGTCCAAACGAAAAATCCCTAGGTAGTGCTGGTTGGTACAACAACATCTACTTCAAAAAAGAAGC
This sequence comes from Vibrio sp. 10N.261.55.C5, assembly GCF_041470505.1. Taxonomy (NCBI): domain Bacteria; kingdom Pseudomonadati; phylum Pseudomonadota; class Gammaproteobacteria; order Vibrionales; family Vibrionaceae; genus Vibrio; species Vibrio sp. 10N.261.55.C5. Next base: position 164,850 of record NZ_JBFRMS010000010.1, on the reverse strand, counting down.
CGAACGAGAGCAACGCACTGCTATCAACATCGTTGGCGACGCATTTTCGCAAGAAACACGCTCACAAGTTGTCGAAGCCATCGAAACCTACTTCGAAGGTGAAGTAGATCTAATTATCTATAGCTTAGCTGCAGGCGTTCGTCCTAAACCAGATTCCGATGAGTTTTGGCGCTCTGCAATCAAGCCTATTGGTGAAAGCGTAACTGGCGCAACCATTTCTCTGGAACACGACAACTGGGTCACCAACACGCTTGAAGCCGCGACGGAAGAAGAAGCCGAAAGCACACTCAAAGTGATGGGAGGCGAAGATTGGGAAAACTGGATAGACGAACTGATCAACGCTGAGTCTATTGCTCCGGGTTGTAAGACGATCGCCTTCTCCTATGTTGGCCCTGAAGTGACGCACCCTATCTACTTAGACGGTACTTTAGGTCGCGCTAAGATCGACCTTCATCAAACCAGCCACGCTCTTAATCTAGAGTTAGCTAACTTTGATGGCAACGCTTACGCGACTGTCTGTAAAGCACTAGTCACTAAAGCGAGCGTTTTCATCCCGGGACTCAGCCCTTACTTACTTGCTTTGTATAATGTGATGAAAGAGAAAGAGACCCACGAAGGTTGTATCCAACAAATGCAGCGTCTGTTTGGCAGTAAACTTTATGGTCAATCCAAAGTACCACTTGATGGTGAGCGATTGATCCGTATGGATGATTGGGAATTAGACCCAGAAACCCAAGCGCACGTAACTGAACTACTAGAAAAGATGGATGAAAACAACTTCCAAACTTTAGGTGATTACCAAGGGTTTAAAGAGGAATTTCTGCAATTAAATGGGTTTGCTCAACCCTCGGTAGATTATAGCCAAAAACTTAATACAGAAGATTTTATAAACTTAAAGCCTTAAACGAAAATTATCTCATTACTGAGACCCGGATTCACATTTGAAAACCTCTGCATAATTGCGGAGGTTTTTTCGTGCAACATTTCTTATACTTATTAAACGTAAGGTTCATAGTTTTCTTTGGTTCATCATAATTAACACAGGATGTGTTGATGCATTTAGCATAATTGACTCGGAGTCATATGAAGAAGATAAAAACAGTAGACTTAGATATCCCAGACGATATGGTGTCTGGTTGGCAAAATATTGTCGACCTCTTGGCTCAAATCACTCAAGTGCCCGCCGCACTGATCATGCGTGTTCACGCCAATTATATTGAAGTATTCTCGACCAGCCGAAATGAAAATAACCCTTACAACAAAGGTGATTCTGAAACCCTAGGCAATGGGCTTTACTGTGAGACGGTGATGGATTCCCAGCAGCAACTTGTGGTACCCAATGCGCTTGCCGATGTTGATTGGGAAAACAACCCCGACACGAAGCTTGGCTTAATCTCTTATTGTGGCATTCCGCTGCTTTGGCCGAATGGTGAATTATTTGGCACTATCTGCATTTTAGACTCGAAAGAAAACCACTACACCCCCACCTATATCAAGCTTTTACAGAGCTTTCGCACCTCGATAGAGTCTCAGCTTAAAACCCTATTCCAACACGCCAAGCTTACCCAAATGAATCGCGACCTAAAAAACCGCGTTTACAATCGCACTAAAGATCTCGCGAGCCTTAATTACTCGTTGAATCAAGAAATTGATAAACGAAAAGCGGCTGAACAGAAGATTAACTTCCAAAAGAATCACGACCTCGGCACCGGCTTTTTAAACCGAAACGCATTTGAATCTCGCTTAAACTACAAGCTACTGTCACAGAGAAGGCTGACAGACAGCTCATTTGCAGTCGTTCATATTGGTTTTACCAACGGTAGACGCATACAAGCACGCTACGGCTATAACGCGTTAGACCAAGCGCTTGTTGAATACCGAAAACGCATCGACTGTATTTCTGATATCTATGTATTAACTGCACGCCCTACTTCGGTTGACCTCGTATTGGCGTTTAGCGTTAAAGACTTACACCATCGCCTTGAAGAACTTTGCCAGACGCTCGTTAAAGTTGGTCATTCAGAATTCGACATCGAAAGTGACAAAGTGCATTTGCACGCGTTTATTGGGATTGCAATTACGAACGACGAAGATGACGCGGAAAGCATTCTGCAGAAATCTTCTGAAGCGATGTTAGCCTGCAAAGATTCAGGACAAAAGTTCGCTTACTACTCTCAATCCCATACCGAAGAACAAACTCACATTAATAAGATCGAAGGCTATTTGCTTCAAGCCGTTCGTAATGATGACCTTATGCTCTACTTTCAACCCAAAGTTAGCCCGTTGACGCATCGCTGGGTCGGTGCTGAAGCTTTGCTTCGTTGGCGACATCCTGTTTTGGGTGATATCTCTAACGAAACCCTGATCCACATGGCTGAACAAAACGGTTTGATTTTCGAAGTGGGCAGCTTTGTTTTACGCAATGCGATTGAAAAAGCCAAAGAGTGGTCCGAATACGTTGAAGATTTCAAGATGGCTGTGAATGTGTCTGCAATTCAACTCAAGAACGTACACTTTGCGGAACAAGTGGTTCACCTACTCGAAACCTATCATTTAGAGCCTCGTTTCTTAGAACTTGAAGTTACGGAGAGTGGACTGATAGCAGATGAAGTGGTTGCCAAGAATACCTTGGGATCTTTGCACGATATTGGCGTTACATTGTCACTAGATGACTTCGGTACGGGCTACGCCTCCTTCAGTTATCTGAAGAAGTTCCCATTCGACACCATTAAGATTGATAAGAGCTTTATCGACCAAATGCTCAACTCGCACGAAGACTCGGAAATTGTTCGTTCTATTGTCCAAATTGCCAAAAAGCTCGACTTAAAAGTGACGATTGAAGGCATAGAAACGGAGGTTCAGGAGCAATTTATTATTAACGAAGGCTGCGATGTGGGCCAAGGTTACCTTTACGGAAGACCAATGCCGAGCCAAGAATTCGAACACAGCTTAATCAATCAAAACTATTTGGGGACAACTCGTTACGCTTAAAGCGAAAAAGAGCAGTTAGTTTTGGATTTAGGCCTACTTTCTCTTTACTCTAAAGGTGGTGATTTTTATAATCGCCGCCTTTCTGTTTTTATCTTTCCCCTTATATAGGCATTCCTCGTTATGGATCAGTTGACTGCAAAGCTTAAAAAGCTCGAAAAACAAAACTACCGTGCATATCAACAAATTAAAGGTCAATACGACTTTGCTGATTTTGAATTACACATCGACCACATCCAAGGTGACCCATACGCGTCAGCTTCTCGTTTTCGTGCAACGCGCGCGTGGTCTTTGACCGGGTTAGATTGGCTGAAAGAAAAATCTTACGAATACCAAGTAGCCGCTCGTGACTTTATCGCACGTAGCTTCTCTGAGTTCGCGAAACAAGAGTCGACCGTTTCTATCGCGCTGACGGGTCAAACCGTATTAGACAACACAGCTGTTGTATTCACAGACCACGGCATCGAAATTCGTTTCCGTATTAATTTACCAGCTGATGGTCGTAGCATTCTTGCTAAGAAAGCGAACAACATCATCACTTTCTACTTACCGAAGTTTATTCGTCGCGCGACGCTTGAGCGTGAGTTAAACATCGATGCAATGATCAAACATTGTGAAGCCGTTGAAGACCAAGAAGCGCTGCGTGCTCAATTGGATGAAAACAACCTAGCCGCTTTCGTTGCAAACGGCAGTGTGTTACCTCGTATCGCGGGTAACTGCGACCTTCCAATGAAAGACGCGGTACCTTTCGCGGCTCCAGAATCATTGAGTGTTACGTTAAATACTCCAAACCAAGGTGACGTGACCGGCCTAGGCATTCCAAAAGGCATTACGCTGATCGTTGGTGGTGGTTTCCATGGTAAATCGACACTGTTGAACGCCGTTGAACGTTCTATCTACAACCATATTCCTGGTGACGGTCGCGAAGGCATTGTAACTGCGATTGATACGATGAAGATCCGCGCTGAAGATGGTCGATGTGTGCACAGCTTGAACCTGTCAAACTACATCAACCATTTACCAATGCAGAAAGACACATCTGACTTCAGCACACAAGATGCGTCAGGTTCTACGTCTCAAGCGGCTTGGTTACAAGAATCGATTGAAGCCGGCGTTCAAACTCTACTTATCGATGAAGATACGTCAGCGACTAACTTCATGATTCGTGACGAGCGTATGCAAGCGCTAGTGTCAAAAGGCGATGAGCCAATCACACCACTTGTCGACCGCATTGGTCAGCTTCGTGAAGAGATGGATATCTCTACCATTGTTGTAATGGGTGGCTCTGGTGATTACCTAGATGTCGCGAACACTGTGATTCAAATGCACGACTACCAAGCGGTAGATGTGACTGAAAAAGCAAAAGACGTGATTGCTCAGCACCCTACTCAGCGTACTAACGAATGTGAAACTGCTTTAGAAACGTTTGTACCGCGTTCATTGAACCGTGCTTCACTGATGAACATTCTGACTGACGGTAAATTCCGTGTTAATGCTAAAGGCAAAGAGTCACTGCGTTTTGGTAAAGAGTTTGCAGACCTTTCTGCGCTTGAGCAATTAGAATCACCGTCTGAAGTGAATGCGATCGGTTGGGCTTGGTTCCAATTCGCACAAACTCCAGGTTGGTCAAACAACCCTGCTAAAGAGTTTAACGCTATTTTAGAAAACGAATGGCACGCTAACATGCCTAACTACGGTGACCTAGCGAAACCAAGAACGTTAGATGTGATGGCTGCTCTGAACCGTATGCGTAAATCTCAGTTCAAGCCTTCGAACTGATTTCGTTAAATATCGGATTTATTGTGCTTCTAGGTTTTTGAAGTTTTAATCTTCTAATTTACTAAAGCTTCTAATCCACTAAATAAGCAAATTAACCTTCTACGGCTCTCATTCTGAGGGCCGTAAATTTATCTAACCTCTTTTGACCTAACCTCTAGTGTCGTCAAAACTCTTGAACTTTATAAATTCATAAAACCAATCTTTACATCAATTACTTATCATCTTTTATAATGAGAAAATTAAAGGCACTGTTTACCGCCATCTAATGCTGTCGATCCCTCAAAACATGACACAGCTTTTACAAAACCCTAGTGATATTCAGATAAAGTCCCGATTCGACAAGTGTAACCAAATGTAACAGACCCTTGAGGCTTCAATGAATCATAAACGCGTTAAGATGCGTGACCATAAAATCGAAGTGAACCTATTCAAAAACCGCGTAATCGTCGCGTTTTGTGGGATCTTGATGTTCACTCTTGTCTTAGTCGGCAATCTATACCGACTTCAAGTTGAAAATTTTAAAAGCTATCAAACTCGTGCCGATGGCAACAGAATCAAAGTATTACCTATCGCCCCTACTCGTGGACTTATTTACGACCGTAACGGCGTATTGCTTGCAGAGAACAAGCTTGTCTTTGATCTGACGATGATTCCAGAGCAAACCGATGATGTCGATGCAATGCTCGCCAAGCTAGACAAATATGTCCCGCGTGATGCTGAGCAGATTGCTCGTTTCAAAAAACGTTATCACAACACCCGCCGTTTTAAATCTGTGACTATTCTAGAGAACTTAACTGAAGAAGAGATTGCGAAGTTCTCTGTGCACCAGTATCAGTTTCCCGGCTTATCTATCGATACCAGCTTAAAGCGTTTTTACCCGAATGGTGAAGTGCTTACCCATGTTCTTGGTTACGTGGCGCACATCAATGATAGCGATCTCAGAAAGCTTGAAGAACAAGGGATAGAAGCGAATTATCAAGCTACAACAATCATAGGAAAACTGGGTGTTGAACGTTATTACGAAGATATTCTGCACGGCACCAAAGGTTATCAAGAAGTCGAAGTAAACAGCCGTGGGCGAATAGTCCGAACCATTGAGTACGTGCCGCCAGTAGCTGGTAAAGATATCGTGTTAAATATTGACCTTGAGCTGCAAAAATACGTCTTTGAGCAACTTGATCACCGAACTGGAAGCGCGGTTATTCTCGATCCGAAAGACAACAGCGTGTTGGCGATGGCATCAAGCCCGAGTTACGACCCTAACCTATTTGTCGACGGCATTTCGAGTAAGAACTACCAACGTTTATTGAATGATCCGGCTCACCCGTTGGTTAACCGCACCACTCTAGGCGTTTATCCTCCTGCCTCAACCGTTAAACCATTTATGGCTGTGGCAGGACTGCAAGAACATGTCATCTCTGAAGATACCATCCGTAACGACCATGGCGTTTGGAGAATTCCTGGCTCTAAACGAAACTCTAAATCGTGGCGTGACTGGAAACGTTGGGGTCACGGACCTGTCGATGTCACTCAAGCCATTGAAGAGTCGGTAGATTCATTCTTCTATCAAACCGCTTTCGATTTGGGTATTGACCGAATTTCAAGTTGGATGAACCGATTTGGATTTGGTGAACCGACAGGCATTGATATCTATGAAGAAAGTACCGCCAACATGCCGACTCGAGAATGGAAGATGATGCGTTATCGCACCCCTTGGTATCAGGGTGACACAGTTCCGATTGGTATTGGCCAAGGTTATTGGACATCGACACCTATGCAACTTGCTAAAGCAACGTCAGTATTGGTTAATCATGGTAAGGTGATGCCACCTCATATCTTAAGAGCCACCTTAGATCATGGTGAAGATTTCAGTACACAACAACTTGTCGAACCGGAGCCAATGCCCTCAATCACCGAAGTACCGGATAGAATTTGGGATGTGCCAATCAATGCGATGCGACTCGTAAACCACGGTAATCGAGGCAGCGGCAGACGTGCATTTAAGGGAACTGAATACACGAGCGGCGGTAAATCAGGAACTGCACAAGTCTTTGATCTTGCGAAAGACCAGGTCTACAACTCGAAGAAACTCGCTAGACACTTGCTTGACCATGCGCTTTACACGGCTTTCGCACCGTATGAACACCCTGAATATGTCGCAACTGTGGTTATTGAACACGGTAACGGTGGCTCAAAAGTTGGTGCGCCTTATATCCGTAAAGTACTCGACTATGCCTTTGAACATAAAAGTGGTGAGAGCAAAGATCACTCCTAACACCAATAACTTAAGTCGCTACAGCACATAACGTAGTTACCCAAAACATAACGTAATAACGACAAAGCCCCACTTGTGTCACTCACAATGTGGGGCTTTCTGTTTTAGGGTTCTAAGCAATTAGACAGCTAAAAATGCCTGTCGATTATGAGCTTCTTAATACATGCCATGCTTCACAGAGCGTCTGAAATTTTGCGGTGTTGCCTTCGTCTCTGTCCGGATGCCATCTCAATGCCAGTTGTCGCCAACGTTTTCTAATTTCATGGTGTGTCGCGTCTAAAGGTAACTCAAACAGGTTCAATGCTCGACTTCGATCCATATCGAGTTCATCACCACCCACATACTTTCTATACCGAGTCCAAAATTCGTTCAACAGCCTTTTGACTTCACCTTCATCCGCTTCATAGTTAACCCAATTAATGTAGTATTCTCGAAGTGGGTCTTGATGATCGATGCTGTGACTGCTTCCGTGATAACGACCATTCATCAATTCGATGTCCATCGCTTGGACTTGGAGCCAACCATCTGGGTGTAAGGTTTCTTGAAGCTGATAAAGCGCATTCATGATAAGGAAGTTCTTTTTAAACAACTCTTTCTCAGGCACAGCATCCAACACTGGCACAAACCCAAGATCGTTCAGATGAGCTGCCAATGTGTGTACTTTCCATCCGCTTGGCTTTTGCTTAAGCACTTCCATTATCGGCCAAAGCAATGGGTTTTCCATATGGCAATGAAAGTTTGCTCTCACATCTTGATAATTCGACATAGTTGACTCAGTTAGCTTCTCTGAATTAATGGATTTCTAGAACTGTGGATACTATAAGTAACCTGTTTCGCATCCGTTGCGTATCTTCTTTAATTGAAAGCGATTTTCTAAGATTTGTCGAGCTTAAGGACAAACAACTTTCTAACGTTTGGCTTAAAGGCACCTTTTATCGTCAAAACTGAGTACCATTTCGTTGAATGCAACCATTAGGGCGTGTTGACCTTTCGCGGTTAAATTTTGTTCGAGATAAAAGCGTTTTAATCGCGGCGAGGGAGAAGTAGCCTAGTCATTCTAAGCAAATCTCCCTCAACAAAGAGTAAAACGCTTTTAGCCGAACCCTTCGGGCAGCGTTTGCTGGTCATTTCTACTACGTTATCGGCTTCTCATGTAGGCTAGCTACACATCGATGCCTCTGCCTTGTATAAATACCCAACAACTCGCTTCAAAAATCAGCTCGAAAGATCAACACGCCCTAGTAATAAAGCCGCAATTCTTTGGTACGGATACAAAAAAGGTCAGCGACTTAGCTGACCTTTCACATCTATCCCAATTTTAGGGACGAAGCATTGAACTGACTAGATAACGCCAAGCTCTCTTAGACGTTCCATTAGGTATTCGTTTGCTGTGTACTTTTCAGATAGCACTACTTCTGGTTTCGGGTGAAGGAATAGAGGCAAAGAGATACGAGACTTCTCTTGGCGTTCACCTGATGGGTTGATTACACGGTGAGTTGTCGATGGGAAGTAACCACCAGATGCTTCTTGAAGCATGTCACCGATGTTGATGATCATGTTACCGAAGTCACATGGAACATCTAGCCACTCGTCATTTTGAGCTTTAACTTGAAGGCCCGGCTCGCTTGCAGCAGGAAGAACCGTCAGTAAGTTGATGTCTTCGTGTGCCGCAGCGCGGATTGCACCTGGCTCTTCATCACCTTGCATTGGTGGGTAGTGAAGAACACGAAGCAGAGTCTGTTCACTGCCGTTGATCATTTCTGATAACGCAATAGAGAATTTCTCTTGTACTTCTTTAGGAGCATGAGCTTCAACCCAACCTAGCAGCTCTTGAGCAAAAGCATTCGCACGTTGGTAGTAATCTAGAATCTGTTCTTTCAGCTGTTCAGGGATTTGGCCCCAAGGGTATACGTGAAAGTACTCTTTGATGTCTTTTACAGTGTGGCCTTTAGCAACTTCAGACACTGAAGGTGGAAAATATCCATCTTGTGTTTCAACATTAAAGTGGAAGTTCTCTTTCTCTTCAGAGATGAAGAATTGGTACCAGTTTTCGTAAATTGACTCAACAAGCTCTTTCGGGATTGGGTGGTTCTTAAGAACACCAAAACCAGTTTCACGTAGAGAGCGAACAAATTGTTCTGCTGCGTCGTCAGCAAGGTAATCGACAGTTTCCAGTTTCATGACTTTCTTTCTTGTTATGTAGTAATAGAGCGATTTTAAGGATCGCTTTGTTGTAAATCAAACTTTTGTGAAACTCTAGCAACCGTTTGTCTAGATACTGGGCGATAACACCACTTTTCAACAAATCTGGTGATTAAGACCCAATTGAACACTGTTCATTATTGTGTAACACTATTAAAAACTTCGACGAGAGATCTTGATATGACAATCACGCCACTTGCTCAAAATCGACCATTGCTGTCATTGACGACGCTGTATCTGACTGTGTTTCTATTTTCAGCGTTTGCTCCCTCTTCAAGAGCGGTATGGATTGCCGAAATTGTCCCAGCGCTTGCGATATTGTTGGGAATCTGGTGGTTATCAACAAAGCTCACCTTCACTAAGACAGCTTACGTTTTAATGTTTATCTGGCTAATTTTGCATACGATAGGCGCGAAATATACCTTCGCAGAAGTGCCATTTGATTGGTTCAACAACATGATAAGTTCTGAGCGTAATAACTTTGATCGTGTCGCGCATTTCTCAATTGGCCTTTATGCTTACCCACTCGCTGAGTACTTGATTCGTAAAAAACTGGCTCAACCGGTGCTGGCATGTTTCTTTGCGCTATTTGCGATCATGAGTGTGGCTGCAGGTTATGAAATTATCGAGTGGTGGTACGCGGAGATTGCAGGTGGTGATGAAGGTATCGCGTTCCTTGGCTCACAAGGTGATATTTGGGATGCACAGAAAGATATGCTGTGTGACACCACGGGCGCAATTGTCTCGCTATTACTTCTTAAGCTTCAATGGCGTGTCAGAGCTTACTGAGCTCAATTCTTTACTCTGAGTATCAAAAGCAATGTTGAAATGCCACACACAAACCGTGCTGTGGCATTTTTAGTTTCAGCATTGTTTGCTCGTTTTAATATGACTGGTCGTTTCATCGTGACAGGTTATTTCATCGTTACCTTGCCACCAACAAACTTGTAGGCTGGCGTACCTCGAACCAAAGTGTCTCGCGCAAATTCAATCCCGCATTCAGGGCACACACATGGTTTTGTCGTGAAATCTTCAACGATACGCTCCTTAAAACATTTCACGAGTGCACCTTTGCCACCTTTCCGATACTTAAAAAGCTGCGTTTTACATTTGGCACAGAAAATCTGAACCGTCTTGGTCGGTTGTTTCTTGTTTGGTTTAGCCATAGAAGTTAATGATTGAACTCTTTATTTCTTAAGTTTAGGGGCGACAAGAACCAAGCTTATCCCTAGAAGTATAACGGTTGATGAGACTATAAATTGCATGGTGACAGGTTCAGATAACAGTAATACACCACCAAGTGTTGCGATAACTGGAACAGAAAGCTGTGCAATAGACGCCACCACGGTATTCAGCTTTTTCACCACGTAATACCACAAACTATAACCCACACCAGAAGCCACAGAGCCCGATATAACCGCGTAAATCAAACCTTGTTCAGTGATAGACACTTGCGTTAACGCATTAGGAATCAAAACTAACAAGCTTAATGCCAAAAGGATAACTAGCGAACTGAATCCAAAGTTAGCGGTGGTCGATTGCAGTGCGTTTGACGATGTCTTTCCTGCCAATGTGTAAATGCCCCACCCAACTCCGGCCAGAGACATCAAGATAATAGAAACTAAATCAGGTGCCTGTGTCGATTCCGTTGGCATTAATAAATAAACAAGCCCTGCTACCGATAACAAACATCCGCCCCATTCAATCAATGACATTCTGTTGCCAGAAAACAAGTGCGCGGCAATCATCGTAAATTGCACCGCGACAAACAACACCAGAGCACCAAGACCTGCGCCAAGCTCTAAGTAAGCAAACGAAAAACCAAACATATACACGAGCAGTGACAATATTGATGTGAGTTGAAACTGTGATTTGAGCTTTGTGTATAGCGATGTGTTACTTGCTAACTCACTTTTAGCTTTAGATTGGGAAGATAAAACTAATAAAATCAAAAGCGTAAGCGCACCAGATAAGATGCGAACGATCGAAAAGCTCAAAGGATCGATCGTTTGATCCATTAAGGCCCAGCGACACAGAACTGAATTAGCAGCAAATGCCACCAGCGTAATAAATGTAACCATCAGAGTTTGCATCGTTTTTCCTAAATGAGTTATTTGGTCCTAATTGAGTTTTCTTGGATTTCAATCAACGTCAGGCTTCACCCAAACTTGGCTAAAGTCGAACCAACCTAATGCATTACATTTCGCGTTTTGCAACGTACCACATTGATCTTTATTGACGCCTAACCAGCAATGGAACATCGGGATCAATTGATTGCTTTGGACTAGTTGTTTACCTAACTGTCTTGCTGGGAATTGCTCGAATTCACCAGAACGCCAACGGTCAATCATGTGACACCATTGGTCGAAGTCTTCTGCCGGGCTAGATTCATCAAGAAAACTGTAGTCCATTAACCAGCCAGCCAAGGCGTCGTCTCTGTTATTGGCGATGCCCATAGGGTTAATCCAAACATCAACATCATCGGCGTGCGGAGGATCGGTTTCGTAACCGTAAAGATCAACATCGACGTTGTATTGCTTCAGCACCGTGACAATCGCCTTTGCAAGCGTTGGGAACATTGGGTGTTGGCATTGATACGCTAATCTTATGGTAGGCTTCGAATCTGCTGGTGGACAAACGGGCACTTTTAACTTTATGTCATACCAACCGGGTTTTATCCCATAAGCGTGTAACACGCCCAAATCGATAACAGTCTCTTTTGGAATATGAACAAACAGATCCGCCGCATTCAACGCGTTAGATAAAAACTGTGCCCATGCGGGATCTTGTGCAATACCCTTCTTTCTATTGAGCAGTAAATACGTGCAACCAGGATCGAGTTCTACTTCATCGCTATCGCCACGGTCGGCCATAACAGGCTTAGATAGGCTTGGGTAAACCATTGAAGAATAAGCCTCATCCACCACCCAAACTTCAACGCGATCAATTAACGGTCTGAAACCAAAGTACCCATTGAAAGCGGTTAACACGAGTTGTTTCTCGTCGTTCTTTTCAATGCGATAAGGTCCCGTTCCAATCGGTCGAATATCGTAGTCTTCACCACGTAAAGTGATCGGTAATGTGACTTTAGCGACCGATTCCGTTAGTGCGAGGGGAAAATACTTGTCTGGACGTGTGAGAAAAACATCTACTACACAATTTGCAGGTGAAGAGACATCTTTGATATGCGAAAACATGTTGAGAGGTTCGAGTGCAAGCAGTGTATCCACAACATGATTGGTTAACAGAGGTTCCCCGTTATGGAAACGAACACCGGGTCTCAAGAAGAATCGCCATTGGTAATCGCTGATTTTTTGCCATGAATGAGCAAGATCGGGTTGAAGTTGGTCATTCTCATCTAGACGAGTCAACCCACTGAATACCTGACAAGCGATATGTTGCTCTGAACGACGCATCGATTTGGTTGGGTTAAGCATTGAAAGCGGCCGGTAATAAGGCAAACGAATAACTTGTTCGCCTTCTTGATACTGTACGCCCAAGTAGTTTTGAATAACTTGCGTGAGTTTGGCAGCATTGTGATCAAGCACTGACAGCGCCTGTCCAATTTTTCCTTCCTGCAAGTAGCGTCTTGCTAAGTTCTCGCTGACATCACAACGATTCTGTTTAAAGATAAGTTGAGATAACTTTCCTCGACCTGCTGCAGGTAACCATTCTACCCACCCTTCTTCTTCAAGCTTGTTGAGTACCATTCGGGCATTACGACGGGTACAACAAAGCACATCCGTGATGTCGTCGAGTTGAACATCAGAATCTTTACCATCGAAGTATTCAAACAGGGTTTCAAATTGAACGCGAAGTCTTGGGCTGCTCATAAAGAGGAAAACTTATTCAAAAGACATTGAATTCAGTTTCCCTATTTTATGGCGTAAAATCAATATTACTGACACGATTTTATTGTGAATTATTGAGTACGACATCCTAAGATGTTATTCAATCTGAAGGGGTAAGTGCTTTTACAGTATAGGATTACATCACATCGCAGCCAATTTCATTGGCGATTTCACGGAGCTGCTGTTCATCGTCTAGTTTTATCGACCATTTACACTCAGAACCGTTAGCTGAAATAACATTTGCCCCTTTTCCGATCAATTGAATTGCATCAACTTGGGCTTGCAGCGTGACTCTATGCTCCCCATCTAAACGAACAACCAATTCATGTGCGGTTGCGATGACTTTTCCACTTTTAAACGTTATGACCATGGGCTTCTCGGGTTACTTCTTTAAATACTGATTGCTTGTTCTAAGTACTGATTACTTCTTCTAAAGACAAAACCAGCGTACGACTGCCTAGTCTGTTATCGCTTATGTTTCTTAACGGCAATGGTTAAACGGCTGGTACAAACTAAGCGTTGACGATCATCAGTGATATTGATCTGCCATACTTGAGTAGAGACGCCCAAGTGAATAGGCTCAGCAGTACCAATGACATGCCCTTCACGCATTGACCTTACGTGGTTCGCATTGATATCGAGCCCAACGCAATAATAGCCTTCTGGTACGCAGAAGTTTGCAGCCAATGAGCCAAGCGTTTCTGCTAGCACAACCGATGCGCCGCCATGAAGCATACCCAGTGGTTGGTGCGTAAAGTGACAAACCGGCATGGTTGCTACCAAAGAATTGTCATTTACTTCGGTGTAAACAATGTTGAGGTGTTCAATTAAGGTATTTTTTGAGGTCGCGTTGAAGGTATCTAGGTCAACGGGCTTTTTCCAAATACTCATATAGGTTCCTTAATTATTGATCTTGTTATCGCGTGCATAGCTTTTTTCTATATTACCGCTGTTAGTTATCTTACAGCCCTTAGCTATTACGCAAGTTGATGTTAACATGCATAAAAACCGAATACACAGAGGATATTGTATGACGTCATGGATGAAGTTTGCCTCGCTTCTCACACTTGCAGGCCTAACCGCGTGTAGCGCTTCTCCGACAGGCAGAAACCAATTGCTGCTTTTTTCAGATAAAGACATGTCTCAGCTTGGAGCACAGTCTTTTGAACAAATGAAAAAAGAACAACCCATCAGCAAAGATGCCAAAACTAACGCTTATGTACAGTGCGTAGCGAACAGCATCACTCAATATATTCCTAAACAAGGTTTTAGTGAATGGGAAGTTGTTGTGTTTGATAGTGATCAAGTGAACGCATTCGCCCTACCTGGCGGAAAAATCGGTGTATACACAGGGTTACTCAAGGTTGCAGTCAATCAAGACCAACTCGCGACGGTTATCGGTCACGAAGTGGCACACGTTTTAGCGGACCACAGTAATGAGCGCCTTTCTCAGTCTCAAATCGCTAATACGGGCTTATCTATTACTAACGTTGCGTTAGGTGCATCAGAATACAAACAGTATCAAGGTATGACGATGGCCGCGTTAGGGTTAGGCGTTCAATATGGCGTTATTCTACCGTATGGGCGAACTCAAGAGTCTGAAGCCGATGTTGTTGGTTTAGAGTATATGGCTCAAGCAGGTTTCGATCCAAACCAAAGTGTCAACTTGTGGCAAAACATGGCGAAAGCATCAGGGGGTAATCAACCGCCAGAGTTGCTTTCTACGCACCCTTCCCACAGTACGCGTATTAAAGATCTACAAGCAACGATAAAAACGCTTCCTCAATCAGGTTCACCAAGACCAAATTGCAAAGCGTAATCTAAGTAAGAATCGCCTAGCTGGTGTAAATACAAAATGCCCTATCCATATTGGTTAGGGCATTTTCAGTTTCTTGCTTGCTAACAGTTCAAGTGCACTAAGCAGCTGGATAATTCCAACAACAGAAACTCACTCGTTAAGTACCAAGAATTTGTAATGGTAGGCTTAATAGCTGATCACCAGTAGATGCAAAATACCAGATAACACCAATCAAACTGCTCACTAAACCTACATACCAAACGAACGACACGACTTGCCCGTATTTGTCTAACGGTAACAAGTGACTGTGATGACGTCCTTTCCATTCAAACAGTATTTCAACACTGCCCATGATCAATAAGAAACCAAACAGGGTTAAATTCAACTGATAACTCAATACCACACCAGCAACGGCAGCCGCGACACAAAGTACAATGCCAAGCACACTGTTCATCGAGAAACTGATACTTTTAAGAACATGTCCGCCATCGAGAGGCAAAATCGGCAATAGATTGAACAGGTTTAATAGAGCATTAAATACTGCAAGGCCGGCAAAGAACATTTCGCCAGTCGCCCAATACAGCACCATAAATACTAACGACAATATCAGGCCGAACAATGGCCCCATGATTGAGATAACCACATCTTGCCAACGCGTATTAATCTTTTCATCGGATAACGCCAAGCCACCAAGAAATGGTATCAAATAGATCCCTTTGGTTTTCATGCCGAAGTATTTCATCGCTCTAATATGACCGTACTCATGGAACATTAAACAGGCGATTAAGGCCAAAGCGAACTGAATTGAAAACAACCATGAATAGGCCGCTAAACTCGCAGAAGCAAGTACGACCTTGATTAGCTTGGCGCTTTTAAGCGCTTTCATACCAAGCGACACCAACCCAATTAAGCTAAAACGCTTCTCTGGTTTAGGAGCGACAACAGGAGTTTGTTGTTCAATATCTTTGGTGTTTCGATTGCCTTCGGTAATGGTTTGCCCATTCACCGACGCTTTATACGTCATCTCAAACGGTTGCCACTGAACGGTCGATTCAACGTGACACTGCAACGTTTCTTCGCCAGCGCGTAGTGTAAATTCGTGTTTTCGGGCGTCTTCTTGGTCTGTGGTCGCATCTAATTGAGATACCAGAGTGTTGTCCCAATACAACTGTTGCCACCCTGCCATTGACCCCTCTAAACGAAGCGGTTTACCAAGAAACTCTATCGCGAGTAATTCCAAACTTAAAATTCCAATTTAATGACTTCTAACGAGTGTCGATATTATGCCGATTTAGCGAATGGTGGTAAACAGAAACAAAGTTGTTACATATTGAGCTATTGAACACTATTTATACCGCAACGATGCATAAACACTCTGGTCACACCTCCAACCACGAATAAATTATTGATTATACTTATATTATCGATGTTAAAGTGCCGCCCCTTTAAAACATAACCTCACAAAATAACAACTCTTTCTTTGACTTTATATAAAACATGAATTTAACATGCCATTTACATTAGAGCTTCAACACCAAAAATGCTCAGTGTGTTTTCAAACCATAATAACGAAATTCGATGCCCTAGGAGGGTCAAGGATGAAAACAATACAACGCTCTCTCGTTTCACTTTCAGTACTATTTGCATGTAACTCACTTGCGGCTGGTTTCCAAGTTGCTGAGCATTCTGCCTCAGGTCTTGGTCGTGCCTTTTCAGGTGAAGGTGCAGTAGCTGATAACGCGAGTGTACTAGCGAGAAACCCCGCCGCAATGACCCTATTTGATACAGCCCAATTTTCAGGCGCGGTTTCTATCGTTGATCCCGAGGTAGACGTTACTCAAACCAAAATCAATGACAACGACTTCAACCAAAAATCATCAGATGTAGCTCCTTTACAAATTGTCCCTGCTGCTTATTACATTAGTCCTATCAACGACAAATGGGCTTGGGGAATTGGCATGTTCACGACTTACGGAGTAGCCACTGATTACCCAGATGATATTTATGCTGGTGATTTGGCAGGTGACACATCACTAATTTCAGTCAACTTAAATCCAAATATCGCGTACAGAGTTAACGATAGTTTTAGTGTTGGAGCTGGAGTTAACTTTGTTTATGCAGAGGCCGAGCTCAACAGACACAAAGGCAGCCTTCCTGTTGGTGGCTCACCAAGTGACAAACTAATCTCGATGACTGGTGAGACTTTTGCTTTTAGTTGGAATGTAGGTGCGTTATATGAACTGAACGAGTACAACCGTTTTGGGTTTGGTTACCGCTCATCCGTTGAACTCGACTTTGATGACGGTGAGTTCACTGATTACACAGGTCTAAAAATGGAAAACGGCGCTCCTGGTAAAACCACAGGGCGTCTAGAAATTGAACTGCCCGATATCTTCGAATTATCTGCTTTTCATCAACTTAACGATGCTTGGGCAATACACTATGGTTGGCAGTTAACTAAGTGGAGTAAGTTCAAAGAGTTAAAAGCCACTAGTTCAGATTGTAAAAACAATGAATGTTTCTTAAAAACCGAACATTACGAAGACAATCAGAGATGGTCTGTAGGTGCTACTTACACGGTTAACCAAAACTGGACTTTACGTGCAGGTTTGGCATATGACGAACAAGCAGGTGAAGCAACGTTAAGTATCCCAGACAGCGATCGGATGTGGTATTCAGCGGGTTTAACTTACGCAGTTTCTGAAAACATGACTGTCGATGCTGCATTTGCTCTCGTGCAAAGTAAAAGTGGTTCATTCACAGAAACTGATGCTGCCGATGACAAGTTAACATTTGATGCTGAAGGCGCTGCTTACCTTTCTGCGATCCAACTAAACTATACCTTCAACTAACCGTACGGGAACAATTACATGAACAACAAATTTTCTTTATCTCTCGTATGCTCGGCATTACTAATTGCTGGATGTGGTGATAATAGTGAAAGCTCAGGATCTATCTATTCTGATGCTATCGAACAATCCTTGGAACGAAGCTCAAAAGTCAGCTTTACACTCCTAGGCCCTGAAGCAGATATTCCTCTCCCGTCTTTTTTTCTATTCGATACCAACGATCACACGTTAAACATTCCGTTAGATGCAAATTCAACGGGTTTATTGAATGATCCAAAAGTAGCCATGGGGGAAGCTGATGGTTGGAGTACTATCATGCCGTTCACTGTTAATGTGAATCTTCCAAGTGATAGAACGCTGAAGAACGATGTCGTAATGAATGGGGCGACACCGTTTAGCGAACACTTAAATGCTGGCGTAAAAGTCGCTAAAGTGGATGTTGATCTGAGTACAGGGGTTATGTCTAACTTTACTGAGCTAACAGCTGGTGTTGACTACTTAGTGGTATCCAGCGACTTCAAAACCATTAATATTTTGCCTCTTAAGGGGTTAGACCCTAGCTCTGACTACATCTACGCATTAACTGACTCAATTGTTGATAGTGCAGATGAACCACTTGGAACATCAAGCTCTTACGCATCTTTAAAAACGACAGATATTGACCAAGCAGGCTCGCTCGATTTACCACAGAAAATCATCCATCAAGTTGAAGCGTTGTTCGCTGGCTATGGTTCTGTATCAAGCTCAGATGAAATCATATACTCATCTTGGTTTACTACTGCGTCGGCAGGTAACGTTATGAACGGGACCAAAGCTGCAATTGCACAAACAGTTAGCCCCGCAGTTACCCCGTCTGATATATGGAAGAACCTAGCGAATCCAAATAGTATTTCGGAAGCTGATCTCGACAAGCTGTATACATTTACAGTTGATGGAACGAAACAGGATTTTGCTACAGCTGTACAAGCTGACGCGATGTTTAAGAGTGCATTTGGTGACGATGCTGCAACACAATTAGCTGCGGGTTATAACACTAACTTTTCAACACCAGCAGCAGCTTCTATTCAAGTGTATCGAGGAACAGTTGAATTACCGTACTTCCTGTCAGATTCGTTAACTAACAATGCGTGGAAAACAACGCCTTGGCGCAGTGCGATGCCTAGTGTTTTAACTATCTTGAATGTACTCAGCTCAGGAAGTGACTCGGACAAAACAGCCATCGCTACACAGCTGGCAGGTATCGGGATTACTGAACCTGCGACTCAACTATATCAAGCAGAGTACCAACAATTACTCATTGGAGAAAAGTTAACTCTTGCGAGTGGAGAGCAATTGGATAGCTCTAGGGTTATGACTAAATACAGCGCAGTACCGCAAATTCGCTCAGTAAAGTCAGTACCGTTCATTATGTTTGTCCCTGAAGGAACATTGATCGGTAACGATTTGCCAATTCTTCAATATCAACACGGTATCACTAACTTGAAGGAGAGTGCTTATGCATTTGCAATTCAACATATTGCTGGAGGTTTAAGTAGCAAGCCCTACGCTATCATCGCAATCGACCAACCGCTTCATGGTCAACGAGCACTAAGTGCAGATATTGTTACGACACCAACAACACCTACTGTATACATGAATCTTGAGTATTTACCTGTTGCACGAGATAACATCCGTCAGAGCGCCATTGATGGTCTTGGAGTTCGTTTTGCGTTAAATTCTGCTACTGATGCAGCATTTAGTAGCCTCGACAAAACGAATGTGTCTCTATTTGGGCATTCTATCGGGGCGATTACAGGTATCAGCTCTTATACCGTTGGTAACAGTTCGTTGAACCCTGCTATTGATTCTATGTTTAGTTATACAAGTGCAACACTTGCTAACCCAGGTGGTGGCATTGCCCCTTTCTTGCTTAAGTCAGGCTCGTTTTCTCCTGAGATTAAGCACACCGTGAGCCTATCAAGTGTAACCGAGTACCAAGCACATTATGTAAGTAACTGTGTGCCAGTCAGTAAGTCAGGCGGTGATTGCTTTAATGAATACTACACAGCCCTAAGTAATGATAGTGCTTCAGCTTCAGACAAAGCAGTCAAAGCGACAATCGACTCGATCCTTACTTCATTCACTTATGCTGCGCAAACAGTTCTAGATAACGTTGACCCATATAATATTGCATCTACAACTACGGGACCTGTGCTTGGTATTCAAGCGAATGGTGACGAAACGATACCAAACTCGGTCGCTGAGTTTCCAACAGCAGGTACCGAACCCCTGTTTAAAAAGTTATCCTTGGTTAATACTGCACTGGACTCTTCGGGAGACAAGCTGGCTTCGTATTTTGACAAAGCATCTTCAGAAGCAGACCACTCCACTGTAATTTCTCAGCAAAATGCTGGTGATGCAGCAGCCAACGCAGAAATGACCTCACAAATTGTACAATTTACCTTGTCGCAAGGTACTGGCATTGCAAGCGTAACCGCTGGCTTGTTAGATGCGAGTAAGTAAGCGCATGAGCAAAATTTAATTTAACCAAATGCCAGCCTAACCGCTGGCATTTTTGTATCTGTCGTTCGAACAAGTCCCCTAGTTGACCGTTTGCATAAAACTTTAAAACACAAATGGTTGATCTCAGCTAAAATTAATCAAGACAGAATACCGTACGACCTCTTTCTTTATTGTAAATAAAGTGGATAATAGCCCCGTAATTTAATACCTAATAAATGTGAGTCCATTATGTCTTCTGAAGCTACTATGCTAGAACGCTGCCAATCTAAATGTGAACTATGTGGTTCTGATTCTTCTCTTACTGCATACGCAGTGCCGCCACACAGCCACGTAACAGTGGATCACGGCATCATGGTATGTGACAAATGTCTTGGTGAGATTGACGA
Organism: Vibrio sp. 10N.261.55.C5; assembly: GCF_041470505.1. NCBI lineage: Bacteria > Pseudomonadati > Pseudomonadota > Gammaproteobacteria > Vibrionales > Vibrionaceae > Vibrio > Vibrio sp. 10N.261.55.C5. The sequence continues at coordinate 144,220 of NZ_JBFRMS010000010.1, read as the reverse complement.
TCCTAAAGATATCAACCACTGGCGTTGTCTGACTGACAGCATGTGGAGCCAGGAAGCGCCAGTTCAAGTAACGGCATGGCGTCAACTTACTCGTCTGAACACAGAAAGCTGGGCTCAGGACGCGCTAGACATGATGTACCTTGAAGAAGAAACATCAGTTTGGGCACAAATCGGCATGTCTGCTGATGACAAGCCTCTTGATGTGAATGGCGTTGAACTTAAGAAAGGTGACGACGTAACAGTAATCAAAGACCTGCCAATCAAAGGTACTAACCAAGTGATTAAGCAAGGTACTGTTATTCGTGGTATCAGCGTTGGTGACGATCCTAAGCTTGTTTCTGGTAAAACAAACGGCGGTCAATCAATGTACGTAATCGCTGAGTTCTGCCGTAAGAAGTAATCTTACTGTAAGAAAGTGATAGAAAACGAAAAGGCGCTAATTAGCGCCTTTTTTCTTGGAAAAATTTAACCTATTCCGTTGTTCTAGAAACCACTGCCTACGTTAAAGTAGATAGCGCGTTCTTCATGGCTTTGCGCATAATCCATCCCAAGGTGCAAACCGTAACGTCTCGCGATTTGGTATCGAAAGCCGACACCTCCGGCATTGACGGTACTGTCGTGGCTTATGCCGTTATCTTGCTTTGCAACCCCTGAACCGTAAAACCCAGACACCTTCCAACGATGAGTGATGCTATACGTCAATTGGCCTTGAATTGTTTCAATCTCATCTCCTTGGTACCGATAAGATGACACCCCGCGTAACGACACGTACGGTTTCGCTGTGGGTGATACAAACAGGTCTTGCTGTTCGAAGCTTTGATAATTTGCAGCCAAGCCTAACGTCCATTTATTGGCAATTGGGATATAGGCTTCGCCATCTATGTTCAAATTTCGGTAATTGTAATCACTGCCAATCGCATCGTCGTACACCATGTAATCTGCAGACAATTTGTAACCTTTGGTTGGATAAAATAAATTATCTCTTGTGTCATATTCAGCCTCCAACCCTAAACCAGAAGTAACCGATTCGTTACCCAAAATTCGGTCTAAAACCATGTTATCAAATTCAATCTCAGACTTAGCTAATAACTGCTTTATTCCCAACATCCAAGGCGTATGCCCAATCCGGAACTGCACCTTTTGTGAAAGTACGGCTACCGAAGTTGACGTGCCTATTCTAAGGTCATGATCTATGGGGCCCCAGTTGATTGATGTGTACAAATCCAAATTCGCAACACCAAAGCCGCCGCCTCCTATGTAACGAATGGAATCATTCATCCAAGATCGTCTATGGCCACCAAATACAAACCAAGTTTCGTTCTCTGTCCCTACTGCGCCCACTACTGACATTGCTGAGGGTACTAACTGCGCACCACCATCAATAGCCTTTAACGCTGCTTCTTTACGGATTCGTTTTTCTTCTTCGCCCTCGTGTAAAAACAACCCAGCAACACCACCACCATAACCAACCGCTGGCTCGGTAATTAGTATAGGTATAGGTAAAAACCCCGTTGCATTTTCTGCAATGTGATGTCCCATATCAAATTGATTATCAACAGGATCATAAAACGATGCAAAGGAAGGTGTTATCGTAAGCAAAGAGTAAGAAAAAAGAGCAAAGCCGCCGCAGCGATTCATAAGATTGGCCTCAATAAAAAAGGCCGGGTAATAAAACCCGGCCGAAAGTTTGCTTCCTTGCAATAAACATAGAAATTAAACACTTATTGCCAATAAAGGGGTCCTTAATCGACAAGGTTAGAATAGGTCAAACTGTGGTATTGCCCTACTCTCATATGGAGGATCTAGCCCTACAAAATCAAATCATTCTAAAGATGACAAATACGAAAAAGGCTCATATAAATGAGCCTCTGTGAACAAGTAAACTGTGTTATTGGTTCATTAATCTCGCTTTAGCAATCGCTCTACGTTTTCTTTGATAACTGATAATACTGATGACTTAACTTCGCTAATTTGTTTAGAATGAGGGCACCATAGTGCAAAGCCAAATTTAAATCCTTGTTCCATTTCAGACGATTGTATAGGTTCGATGTCGTAATGCGAAAATTCAGAATGAGCGAACGTTTTTGGTAGAAGTGCCCATCCTAGACCTGCTTCAACCATTTTGATAACTAGCGCTAATTGGTCGACTTCTTCATTGTCAGAACTAACGGTTATTTTTTCGGACATTCCTTCTTCAATGAAGGATTTTAAGACAAACTGCTTCGCATTTCTTAGCGCTAAAAGTACATCTTCTTTTGCCAAAGATGAAAACTCACCATTTTTTTGAACGAAAGGAAAAAATTCTATATGGCCTAAAAAGGTGGCATCAAAACTGTGTATTCCACGACTGTCATGCACGTTGACCAATCCAAAATGATACTCACCGCTCTGAAGGCCTTGCTTAATGTCTTTTTTATTTCGTACAAGAAAATTCACTCGCATCATCGGGAAATCACGACGCAACTTCTTTCGAATATCCACAAGGATTTGATGAGGTATCACACTTGAATAAGCAAAAGTAATGTTTTCCAAACCGCCATAAGACAAGCTCAAGGCTACCTTGTCGAAAGTGCGTGCCTGTTCAATCGTTTGCTTAGCGTAGTGGTAAAGATGATGACCATCTTCTGTCGGCTTTACAGAGCGTCCAACCCTTTCAAATAGGCTTACCGCGAGTTGGTCTTCAAGGTTAGTTATAACCTGCCCGATTGTCGTTCTGTGCTTGTTAAGCTTGACTGCTGCCTTGCTGAAAGAGAGTTGGTCATAAACGGTAACGAACGCGAGAAGTTGTTCAATGCTGAAATTCATGTTGTTGTGCTTACTTTTAATCGTTATGTATTTAAATTATCACAGGTTGGCGAAATATCTACTTTGTCAGAATAATATTAGTGAAAATAATTCGTCAATTTGAAACAAAAAAACCTACTTAAGCTAGTAGGTTTTATCGTTGATGTCAAACGAATAACTTAAATGTATTCGATAATTCGAGCTAGATAGTTAAAGTCCCCAGAATCACCGTGGTAATTACGGTAAACATCGACACTGAAATATCTAGGTTGGTCCACTTGAATATGCTCAGCAATTCTCTGCTCGATGGATTCTAGAGTTTCACCTGTTTGCGAGTAAATGTATTTCTTGGTGGTCTTTTGAAGCTGGCGTTCTTTAGCTTCTTTGTGTGTGACGTAATTGTTCACGTCAACCCACTGACCAATGTAGTCAATCTCCACGTAGTCTGAATTTTCTTCAACCATGAACAACGCCGCTTGTTGTTGAACGTCGGCCAGTTGTAGCATGTCGTTATCGACTTTTTGCTGTTCCATTGAGGTCACATTTTGTGCCATGGCAGCGCTAGACGTTGCCATGATAAGTAGCGCTAAAACTGTTTTATTCATTTTACGATATCCCTAAATTAAGGTAATTCTGTTACCCAAGGTTTGCCCTGAGTTGCTTTGTGATAACCATATTCGTATATGGTTAATAAATAGTGTTCATCAAACATGTCTTTGGTTCGTTTGGCGTAACCAAAGTCGTGCTCGATGTAAGTAAATTGCATATCAATGTTGTTGATTTCACAGATGTATTTCATTCGATATAAATCACCACGTGTTTGAGCAAGAGTCAGGCTTGATACGCTCTTTGCTACTAAATCTAGACCCTTATCTCTCAGCGAGTGGTACGGCGCTTTCAGTGCTCCATTTCGAATAACATCGAGCTGTGGTGGTTTTTCTAACCCAAGAGCATCTGAGATCTGCTGATAGTCGAAGTTAGATGGATTGAAAAATACTTGAGCGGCTAAACCACCATCGACGTGAAGTTCTTCATAACTTTTACCTTCGTACTTCACATTGATAAACTGCGGTGGGAAGACTCCAGGAATAGAAGCACTTGCTGCTAAAACCTTATATATAAGTTCAGACTTATCTGGCATGTCACTATTTGCAATTGCGCCCACATTCCAAATGACAAGCTCTCCAGAATCAAAGTGTGTGCTACCAATAAACAAACGCTTACCGTTGCGGTGTCGCGCAGCAATTTGCTCGATCATCGGTTCAGGGAACGCCTGAGCGATAAATTGATTCAAGTTTTTACCGTCAGTAAAAGCATCTTTAAACACGGTGTTTAAAAAGTTCTTTTTGCCGAGCACTGATTTGTCATTGATGTTTAACATCACCTCCTTCATCTTCGGAAATGCATCTCCGCCGATGAATACAAATGGTGCCATTAGCGCTCCTGCACTGATGCCAGTAACTATTGAGTAGTCTTTCAATTGGCCAGATTCTTCCAGCCCTATCAAAATACCGGCTCCAAAGGCTCCGTTCGCGCCGCCTCCTGACAAAGCTAAGATATTTAGTTGCTCACCTGACACTTTAATTGGCGTTGTTTGATCGATTGGAGAGTATAAGAAGTCTGGGGTCTCACTCGCCCACATACGCAATGGCTCTTTTACTGATATCGCTTCTTCTACAACCACTTCTTTGTAATTGTCTTTGTGTACGCGTACATCCAACGTGTGGGGTGAGCTACATGCCACTACAAGTAATGACAAAGCAACGGTAAAACCCGAGGAAATTAGACGGTTCATAATTAGGCTCATTTAATGTTATCTAAAATGATTCAGAGACTCTGTTTAATCAAAAGAACAGCTATAAACAGAGAAGTTAATAAATAGGGATAAAGTGAAGTCCGTCTCTTTCTGGGAGTAATATAGCTAGGTTTAGTCTTAGCTCGTAATCTCGTTTGTAGGATGCGACCCATCGAATAGGTACACCCTCCACCACTATCGGAGTTAAACGCTCTACCCGATTTTGACCACGTTGAAATCGTGGGTAGGCTCTACAAATTCATATTGTGCATTGATTGTTTGTAGCTCCCAAGTGCCATAGCTTTTAGTTAGCTCCAACACACCATAGACCGCGTTATTTGCATGTCGGAATGCAGCTACGGGAGACATTCTCTTTATTAACCCTGCGGTAAACAGGCCAGAGATAAGGTCACCGACACCAACCGGTTGTTGAGCAAATTCAATGTTCGGTCGTTGGGCTAAATAACATGCCTTTTTCGTTGCTAAAATCATACTGAACGCGTCATCGGGTAATGAGTGAAGATGCTTCACGAGCACCATCTTTGGACCAAGCTCCAATGCTTTCTTACATGCTGTAACCGCGTCATAAAGGGAGAGGATTTTAATGCCGGTCAATTCACTTAGTTCAAATTGGTTTGGCACTATAACATCGGCTATAGGAAGCAAGTGTTTAGTAATGGCGGTTCTAACGCCATCCTCAACGATACAACCTTTATCTGGGTCACCCATTACAGGGTCACAAACATAGAGTGCACTGTGGTTCTTTTCTTTAACTAAATTAACCGACTCGGCAACCGCTTTACATTGGTCTGCGCTTCCCTGATAACCCGATAGGATCGCACAACAGTCTTTCAGTACGTTGATGTTGTCTAAGCCTCGAATCAAGTTTCGAATATCATCTGAGCCGAATGTTTGCCCGGTCCAACCTTGTTGATATTGAGTGTGATTAGAGAACTGAACAGTGTGGATTGGCCACACATCGAGTCCCATTCTTTGGATTGGAAAAACCGCAGAACTGTTTCCTGCATGCCCGTAAACCACGTGAGATTGAATAGAAATAATGCTTTTCATGCGTCGCTCTTTCAGTTTGAAATGGATTTGAATACTTGGATAAGACGACTAAATAAACACAACGGAACATCAAGATAGGAAGTTTTATCGATCTAACCACTGTGCTTATTTGGTCGGAATAGCCTCGACATCGCCGAGGCTTATTCTTAATGAGTTGGACGTCATCGGCTTTAAATCATGTATTTGATTCTAAGCCAGACTTGAACTTATGCGTCTTGAAACTCAGCGAAGTACTCATCCAATACAGTGCGTGTTTCACGGCCGATTAGCTCGTACTCGTGGTGAGTAAGGTTCGCTAGTGATACACGTACTGATGCGTGTACTGTGTCGAAACCTTTACCAGGTAGTAAGATTACGCCGGTTTCGTGAGCAAGACGGAATAGGAAGTCTTTACCTTTCTCGTTAGCTTTGAACCAGTCGACAAACTCTTGACCGTAAAGTTTGCCACCTAGCGTGTCTAGCTCTAGTAGTGTGTAGTAATCCACACGGTCTTTGTTCTCTTCGATTGCTACACCCATGTTTTTGTAAAGCGTTGTGTAGCGCTCACGGATGATGCGTTTACAAGCGGCTTTGTAGCGACCTTCTGAGTCCATTAGACAAGTTAATGCAAACATCGCCATTTGTACTTGTTGTGGTAGAGACAGACCTGCAGTATGGTTCAAGGCTACGCTGCGGCTATCAGCAACGATACGGTCGATGAATTTGATGTCACGTGGCTCTGGAGTTAGCGTTTTGTAACGGTCGTCCAATTGGCACTGTGTCACTTCACTGAATGAGCGAAGTGTATCGTCGAACACGTTCTCATCGTGAATACCGATAGTGCCTAGACGCCAGCCTGTTGCACCGAAGTATTTAGAGAATGAGTAAACACATAGTGTGTTATACGGTAGTTTTGCGAACAGAGAAACGAACTCATCTGCGAATGTGCCGTACACGTCATCTGTGATGATGAATAGGTCTTTACGCTGCTCGTTGACGAAGTTTGCTAGGTTATCCAGTGTTTCATCAGAGAATTTAACTGATGCTGGGTTTGCTGGGTTAACAACACAAAGCAGTTTGATGTCTGTATCTGCCAGTTTTTCGATTTCAGACATTGGTAGCTGCCAAGTGGTCTCATCAAGGCGTAGCTCAACGATCTCTAGTTCGTACTCAGAAAGCTCTGGGATTTCTAGGTAAGGGGTAAAGATTGGCGTGATTAGCGCAACTTTGTCACCTTTTTTCAATAGACCATTGTTGAACATGGTTGCGAACGTGTACGTCATTGACGCAGTGCCGCCTTCTGTTGCGAACAGGTCAAAGTTAGTCGTCATTGGCATTGGGCCGTACATCTCTTCTGCGATGTATTGTTTAACCACTTTCTCGATGTTCACTAGCATACGTGGTGGCACTGGGTAGTTACACGCAAGGTAAGCCAGTACAAGCTCGTTTAGGAACGCTTGTTTTTCGATGCCTAGACGGTCTTTTGCGTAGCTTAGTGCACGACGTAGGAAATCAACGCCTTTGTCTGTTGCATATTGGCTTGCGAACGTGTCGAAACGCTCAACGATGCCGACGCCATCAGGGATACCACCGAAATCACCACCTAGGTAAGCGTAGTTACGCTCTGCTTCTGCTACCGCAAACTCACCAAGACGGATGAATGCTTTACGAGGTAGCGTTGCTAGGAAGTTAGGGTTACCACGACCTGCATCAAGAAGTGCACGGTCTGGCACTGCTTGCGCCACTTCAATTAATTTGTCTTTTAATTCAAATGGGCTTAAATCAGCGAATTTTGAAAAGTCGATATTTGTATTTTGTGTAGTCATAATATTTACCTAATAATTTAATATTAAACACTTGTAATTAAATAAAGTGTTTTACTTAAGCGTGATTATTCAGGCCTACCCTATTTTTGATTGGGTAGGTCTGTTAATAAGTTGATGATTTTTTAAATCTATAATGAGTTGTAGGTTTTAATTACATACCCGCATTAACGGTAATAATGCCGACGATAATTGGGCCCCATAGAGTCAGTAACACGTTGGCTACGGCGTAAGTCACAGTAAAAGAGAATACTGGCGTTGCGTTGCCTGTTTTTTCCATCAATGCAGCGAACGCTGGGTTTGCACTTCGACCACCGGTTACACAACCTAAAGCTTCTACCGGATTCTTTATCTTCAATACAAAGTACGAGAAGAAGAATGAAATAATCTGTGGAATGATGGTTACCGCAACACCCAAGAATAGTAGGCTCATACCGTGTTCTTTGATGGTGTCTACCGCTTGAGGGCCAGCCTCAAGACCAACGATACCCACGAATGCTGCTAGACCGAAGTCGCGAATAAAGCTTGCTGCTGATTCTGGGAATTGCGCCACATGTGGGTTACGGCTGCGTAACCAACCAACAATCAGACCTGACACTAGACAGCCTGCACCAGAGCCGATAGTGACCGGAATACCTGCAATTTTGAAGTTGATTAGGCCAATCAAAAGACCCAATACCATACCCATGCCTAGTACAATGAAGTCAGTCATTGTTGCTGAGTTCATTGGCTTACCGATTGTACCTTGAACACGATTAATATCGCTTGGTGAGCCAGTTAATTGAATAACATCATTTTTCTTAACAACAAGGTCAGCGTGAACTGGGATTGATACACCTTCGCGAAGGTAGTCAGTCACATAAACACCACGGTAAGTGCCTTTGTTCGCTTCTGATTTGATTTGACCTAGTGTACGGCCAATCAGTTGTTTGTTGTCTGCGATAAGCTGACGGTTCTCTTCAATGACTTCGTACTCTTCTGGAAGCACAACTTCAGAGCCAACAGAGTCACCTTTCAACTGACCAATGGCTTTACGAGTACCTGTGATAACCAGAACATCGCCTTGTTGAAGCTTAGTAAATTTGTCTGCTTCAATCGCTTTGCCATCACGCTCGATAACTTCGATGCATGCGTCTATTGAATCTTGATTGATTTGGGCTAGTGTCAAACCATTCACTTTGCTCTCTGCTTTGATTTCAAAAGCGCGAGTCTCAAGTTTTGTCATCGCATTGAATTCACCAGCACCAAGCTCTGCATTACCATCTGAGTTCGCTTCTGCCATTTTGATTGCTTCAGAGCGAATGTCCCACTTCATCAACGTTGGGAATACCCAAGTCACCATCAAGATTGGACCTAATGAACCAAAGATGTATGTTACAGCGTAACCTACAGCAACGTTAGTTTGCATCAGATGTTTGGCTTCTTCAGACACACCACCCAAACGGGCGATCGCATCGCCTGCAGTACCAATGATCGCAGACTGAGTTAAACCACCGGCAGCTAGGCCCGCAGCAGTACCTCTATCTAAGTCAAACAACCACGCAGCGGCAAGTACACACAATAAGCCTGAAACCGTCATAACAACCGCAGACAACAGAATGTTGATGGTTCTAAAGTTAAGCGCTTTAAAGAATTGTGCGCCGCCTTGATAACCCACAGCATAAATAAAGAGCGCAAAGAAAATACTTTTTACGCCGGGATCAATCTGAACACCAAATTGCCCAATAATTACGCCCATTAATAATGTTCCGGCCACACCGCCTAAAACAAATCGGCCGATAGTAATTTTACCAACCATATAACCCAATGAGAGTGTAATAAATAGTGCGACAAATGGTGCCATGTCAAACAGATTAGAAATAATGTCCATGACAAATTTACTCTTGTTACTAAATATAAGGAGTAAATAATCTAACGAATAACTTAATAATGATATTTGTTGGATTATTCAAAATAAATAAAGCATCTCGTTGCTTCGAACCGAATATTAAGAACAAAAGGTTTTATTATGTAATCCCATTTGATGGATCAAATCATCACTTTAACTGTTCGCATAGTTTTTGAAGTGCAATTTACATCTTAAGTGATTGTTTTAAATAGATTTATCTTAAACCGGAAAAAGTAGATGATTTTCGAAATCAATTTCAATTAAGTGTTTCCACTTCAAGAACGACAACCTCCTACCGTTGTTTTACTGGCTTACGGCTCTCAACAAAGAGGCAGTTGGCATAATCACCGAATAAAGTTGGATTTTGATGGGTACGATCCTCTATAAGCGATTATCACAATAAATCGAACTCCGTTATCGTTGCATTCATCAAACAAATAGAGAACAGAACCATGAATACCATGCCGCATGAGCTTGTGTGGGATGAAGTCTACTTCCCACCGCTGTTATTGGTTATCGCACTGGCTTACATACTGACAATGCTAACAGGGTCAATCGCGACACGGTTTGGCCTTCATAAGTACGTCGCCTTTCCTGCAATAGCAGAACTGAGCTTGATCGTGATTTTTACTGGCGCTATCGGCCATTTTATTACCATTTTTTGAGGCACTTACTGTGATCAAACGTTATCTCATCACACTTTTATTATTGGCTGCTGCGGGAACTGTGGTTTATAGCTATTACCAGTCGTACTCAAGTAACCCATGGACCAGAGACGGACAAGTCAGCGCTTATATCGTCTCGATTACACCTCGAGTCACGGGTCAAGTCATTGAAGTGCATGTCGAAGACAACTCGAAGGTAAAAAAAGGCGATCTTCTTTTTGAGATCGATCCGAGTATTTACAAGGCGACCTACAGAAAAGCACTTGCGACTCAAAAACAAGCATTTGCCCTACTCGCCAAAGCCAAAAACGAAGAGCAACGCGCGTTGAATTTAGAGAAAAGAACGCCCGGTGCCGTGCCCGTGCTGACACTAAACAACTTGAACAACGCGGTAGAAACCAGCGCCGCAAATGTCGAACTGGCAAAAGCGAACGTAGAAGAAGCACATCTCAACCTTGAGTACACCAAGGTATATGCGCCTACTAACGGCTATATCACCAATCTGAACCTACGTGTTGGCTCTCAAGTTGTCGCGAATTCACCTGTGGTTGCGCTAATTGATGAAGATAGCTTCTGGATTGAAGGTTATTTCAAAGAGACTGATTTAGTCGGTGTCGATGCTCAGGACACTGCTTATGTGACCTTAATGATGCACAACAATGTTCAGCTAGAAGGACATATCAAAAGTATTGGTTTTGGTATCGCGAAGCAAGACGGCAGCACAGGTAATGATTTATTGCCAAACGTGAATCCAAACTTCCAATGGATACGCCTAGCTCAACGCATCCCTATCAAAGTGAAGTTAGACAAAATACCAGAAGACGTACAACTGCGTGTTGGTATGACTGCCTCGATCAAAATAATCAAAAATAGCTAGGTGATTCTTATGTTCACTGCATCGACTAAAGACGCGATTAAAGTCGCACTCTCTATCGTTATCGCAATCTGCCTAGCGTTGTGGTTTGGTTGGGAAAAACCGTATTGGGCTGCGATAGCCGTCGCAGTGATGGCATTGAACGAGAGCTTCGCCCATTCAATAAACAAAGGCCATAACCGGTTAATGGGAACCTTGTTAGGGACCGGTTATGCCTTTTTCCTCATTGCGATGTTTTCACAAGATCGATTTTTGTTTCTAACATTTCTTACCGTGTTCTTAGGCACTTGTATTTTCATGTCTAGTGACGAGAAATACGGCTACATCTTTTCAATAGGATTTACCGTGTGTTCGATTGTTGCTTGTATGGGCGGGTTTGATAACCAAACCACCTTTCACTTTGCTGTACTTAGACTTCAAGAAACACTATTAGGTGTTGTTGTGTTCTCTATTGTGTATCGCATCGTGTGGCCTGTGAATACTGAACTCAACTTTGTACAACGTTTCGAAACCAGTAAACAAGCGTTGTTAGATGCGATGGAAAAAACAGACAACATCGACATTGCCGCACTTGAAAGCAACACCGCGAATATTGATAAGCTGTATCAACTTTTAGATCTGCCACTGACCGGAAGCTACCACCTTAAAGAGAACATCCAAACATGGCGCTTGCGTATCGATGAAATGGCACATATCCAAGATACATTACTCAAACAAAGTAACAGCGAATCAGACTTAGATATCCAATGGGCAGTTCTTACTCACAACTTGAAGACGTTCGATGTATTAACACCAGAACAATCTCTTGTTGAGGGTGAACTCAATGTCATAGGTGATCATAAAGACGTGTCTTGGCATCATGCACATCGCACGTTTGTTGAACATTTGAATGAAGATGGGCGCAAAGTGCTGCAAGGCGTGTCGATGTTTATCACATCGCTGTTGGTTTGGATTTATCTTCCAGTTCCAGGTGGTTTCATATTTCCTATGTTAGCCGGTGTATTCTCTTCTATGGTGCCGACCATGCCACCAAGCGTTATTAAGGACGCTTTTTATGGTGTGTTGGGTACAGGGTCGGTGGTTCTGTTGCAATACATCTTTGTGATGCCATTAATGACAGAACTATGGGAGCTGGGACTATTTTACTTCCTTAACATTATGGTGATATGGAAAGTGTTCGCGACACCTAAGCTCATGGTACACCGAATATTGGGTATTAACTTATTAGTTGTTCTCACATCTGGTGCGCTCAACCTCACACCTGTTTATGGAATTGAAACGCCACTTTTGATGCTCGTAAACATTTTGATTATTCTGATGATAGCGAAGTTGTTTACTGATCTATTTAGAGTGAGGGTAGCTGCTTAGAACTAAATGCGCTTAACAACTCACAACAAAACGGTCTGCCAAGTATTTTTACTTCACAGGCCGTTTTTTTATCTATTGAAAATCATTATAAATCAATTGATTAATGCTAATTATTACTAAGTGAGGATAGCGTCCATCAAAAGCGATTAACGCGATCTGCCACCTCCTATTAAAATCCTCTCATTGATTGACGCAATGCATTTTTAGTCGCGACATTCACACTAGCAATCCTAACGGATAAATACATAACAACTGAACACGACGTTCAGTATTACATCGACTGTTTGAGTCTCGAAGGTTTGAGGCCACTCAGCGTGGAAACCGTCATGAGTTTTTTTGAAATACGCACCAGCGCCTGTAAGACCCATACTCTTTCTGTGTTAGCGAGCGCCCTATTACTTACCACCCCCAATTTTGCGTCTGCGGCAGAAACCAAGACTTACAGCGAAGTTATGGAAAAAGGTCGAGCACTATTTGACAAATATGGCATCAGTCATGATTTACCAAAGCTAGCAATCAGTTCGCTCGTACAGGGCGAACACCTAGTTGAACACGTACATCGAACCATACAAATTGGCGATGAGGTTCGTGACTCAAGCGTCTATCTGATAAAAAACACAGACAGCAAAGGCAACATCGACCTGCGCATCAAATACAACCCGCAAGAGCTGGATGAAAACGAAAAACTGGTCGATGAAATTGAAGAGTTTACGCGCACTGAGTATCGACTAAGAAATTATGCAGAAAGCTTCGATCCATCGTCAGTGAAAGTCAATGAAAAAGACAACGGCGACGTGACCATTAGCTTCAACTATTCGAGATACGGCTTACCACAAGACATCGCCTATTTCCGTTTCTTGAATGTTGATATTGAACTTGTAGGCGGCACACCAAAACGCATGGTAATCACCAACGACAAGCCATTTAATCTTGGTAAGTCAAAAGTCGATACCTATTACCAAGTGATTGATTTCCAAACGTTAGACTCTGGTAAAGTCGTTATTGAACGTAAGACAATTAACATCGAGGGTACGTCTAAAACGAAACCGATGACCATGAGCGCTGTAACTGAACCCGTCGCAATTTATGAAGACGACAACGGCGTTAATGTCCTGCATGAAGAGCGTCTAAAAGAAGTTTCAGATCCTCGTATGCAAGAAGCGAGTGTTAAGTTAGATCGAGTATTCCCTTTAATGGGTGACATGGTGCGTCGTCAAGGTATCGATTTGCCATTACCATTCGGTGTTTCAGTTGCTTATCGCAATCAAGACATGAACCTTCCTATGACCGATTACGTGATTGGCGGTGTGCGCTTGAATGACCTGTTCGACCCTGAAGATAGCGTTGCAACGGTTAAAGCAGAAAGTCTTTCAATACGTGGTGATGTGAATATTCTGCCGTTCTGGAATGTATTCGGATATGTAGGAAAGGTAAACGTTGACGCGAATGTTGATGCCTCTTACACCGGCGCTGCGGGAGAATATCTACAAGATAAACTCAATAACAAACTACCTGGTCTAGGTGACAAACTGTGCGAGGGCGTATCAGCACTGTGTAACAGTGGGCGTTTAAATGTACCACTGCATCTCGAATATGACTTACGCGGTGCGGGTACAACACTATCTGTTGGTTACAAAGAGTTCTTTGCATCACTGACCGGCACCTATTCACAAACCCGTCTGAAAGGGATGGATGATTGGGGTGACGGCATTGTCACGATTCAGCCAATGTTGGGCTACCAATTAGTTGATTATCGCGCTCAATTCTTCGTTGGTGCTGAATACCAAGGTTTAGATTCACGTATGCAAGGTACTGTAAAGACAGACGATATTGAGTTTGATTACGACGTTGGTGTCGACATTAACCAGTGGGCATTTTTAACCGGAGTCAACAAACAGATTGGCAAGCACTACAACATGACCCTGTTGTACAACAAAGGTGAAACTCGCTCGGCTGTGACATTGAACCTTGGCTATCGCTTCTAACGGTCAAACCATAGCTCTATTGTGAATATAGATTCGTTAGAGCGATATTTTCATACGAGCCTCTGAAGCTCAGTCGTCCAGCAAGATGACAACTCAAATATATGCCATGTCGATGCTCCATAGATGGAGCGCAATACCCAATGGAACTGCAGGATTGTCGATACAAGTGCGTTTGATCGTAACTATACCGAATATTATTGTGGAAAATTAAATATGAATATTGCATACCGCTCACTTATCGCATTGTCTATTGCTACTGCCCTTATAGGCTGTGGCGACGATAGCCAACCAACGGTTCCTTTCCCTGATAAACCTGAACCTTTAATTCCAGCACCTTCAGAAACCTTTACCACTCAAATCGGCGATGTGATGGTTACTGCGACCAAAGAAGAGCTGGTTATAACTTCGAATACCGAAGACGACAAACTGGCTTCTGTTGAATCTTTCAAAGGGATTCAATATGCCGAGGCTCAGCGCTTCGAGCACAGTGAGGTTGTAAGCCTTGTTGAAGGTACTTTGGATGCGACTCAGTTTGGTTATGCTTGTCCTCAACTAAAAACGACATCACAAACACAAGACGAGAACTGCCTTAACCTCAATATCTGGCGTCCAGCAGGCGTTGATTCTGATGCAGAACTACCGGTTTATGTATTCATCCACGGTGGTGACTTTGAATATGGCACTGGTGCTGAGCCTCTGATTCAAGGCGATAATGTTGTGGCTCAAGGTGCTAGTGAAGGTAATCCTTTTATCTATGTGTCGTTTAACTACCGTTTGGGTCTTTTGGGCACAATGTGGGTAGACGACGAACAAGGCGGTAATTTCGGCATCGGTGATCAAAAACGTGCGCTTCAATGGGTGAACGAGAACATCTCTAAATTTGGCGGTAAGGCTGAGGATGTCACTTTGATGGGACAAGGATCAGGTGCGATGTCTGTGGGTATTCTTCAACAAACTGATAGTGAGGAAAATATTGTTACGAAAGAAACATATTTTCAAAACGCCATTATGCAAAGTAACCCCTATGGTTTCGAGTATAAAAGCTATGAAACGGCAAAAGATTATACAAGAACCATATGTGCAGAAAACGACAACTGCTTGAAAATTGAAGATCTAAAAGACTCTGTTCAGTTTGATATCAATGACATTAAACAAATTCAAGCGAAGCTAACTTCACCCGTGAACAAACTTGTTGATTGGCTAACTAGGGGAACATTCTCAAAGCTTTCAATTATACCGGGAATCGACCCTATTCAATCAGACGCATCACCAATGGCCAGTTTGATGCCTTTCGCGCCTTACATTGATAGTTACATTGAGGAAAAATGTTTAGGTGATATATGTATACCTGTAACGACCGGTGGATACCATGTAAAGACACAGCCTGCAAAAAACGCGTTGGTTGTACCTACAGTGCTAGGGAAAAACGCTAAGGACGCAGAGACTATGACAATGCTTCCTAGCTTAACATTTTTGATTGCGCCGGCTCTTGAACTAGCTTCAAACATGGAACAGGAAGGTGAGCTAGACATAACGTTACTACAAACTCAACTCGACCAAATATTGAGCCTGCATAGTCACGATTCATTGCTTAAAGAATTACAAGCAAATAATGCGTTCGCTGAAGAACTCGACTTAGGCACAATTATAGATTTATTAAGTAAATTAGGACTGATTCCTAACTCGGCTTATTCAGCAATCACCCATTTATTTTTTGGGTTAGAAAATACAAGTGAAACTGGTAATTTGATTTCATTTACTGACTATCAAGCCTTTAACGAAACTGAGTTAAGTAACGCAACAGGAAATATGAAACGCTTTAAGCGTCTTATGAATGACATGCTTTATGCAGGTCCCAATCGCAATATGGCAATAAAAAGCGTTGGAAATGCTTCCGCTTTGTACAGCTTTGATTACAGTCCGAGTTTTAATGTTTGGAGTTACGAAAAGAATGAAGATGGTTCTATTCCCGATATCGGGGGGATGATTAAGACTATTGCTTGCCTATACGGTGCTTGTAATGCTTCGGAGCTTCCGTTCGTGTTTAACAAAGCATATAAATTGGATGGGACTGATGTACGTCCAACAACCAAAGACAAAGCTCTTATGAATGAAATGTCACGTGTATGGTTCAACAAAGCGCTGTTCAATAATGAATACGATTCTTCTATTGATAACGTACTAGTCATTTCAAAAGATGGAGACCTAAACTACGAACTAGATTGGGATCGTACATTTAACCAAAGCGAAGATGCACAACTATACCCAGGTCGCTTGACCGGACTTGAAGATAAGAAATTGCTTCAACACTACATTAAGTAACGTCAACATAAAACAGTGGCCAGTTATACGGCCACTGTCATTTCTATACTCCACGCGGAACCCCATTATGAACTTCACACGTCTTCATGCGTTGATGGTGTTGCTTTTGTCGATCTTAGTTACTGGCTGCGCCCAACCTTACCCCGATGTTGAACCTGACTTCGAAGCTAACTGGCAAAGCACAGAACATCAAGCCGAAGTCTATTTGATCCCGAGTGCGCCTGAAGCCTTTGCGCGCCGCATTGATCTGGTTCGCCAAGCAAAACACTCGATTGATATGACTTACTTCTCTTGGGAAAACGACACTCTGGGTCTGATGCTGTTAAACGAGCTGAAACACGCCGCTGACCGCGATGTGGCCGTGCGCCTCACACTGGATGACTTGTTGGTATTCAATGACAAATGGCTTGCGGAGTTGGACTCACACGCCAATATTGAGATTCGACTGTTCAACCCTTTTGAGTCACGTAAAGCTGGCTGGATTGGTCGTGCGCTCAACTTCTCTACTCATCAAAAACAGTTAGATAATCGGCTGCATGAGAAATACTTTAACGTTGATCACCAATCGATGATCCTCGGTGGGCGCAACATCGGTGATGACTACTTTGGCTACAGCGAAAGTGCCAACTTCTTTGATATGGATGTGCTGTTTAAAGGCGACGTGATTGCTGCTTTCGACCGAAACTACCAAGCGTTGTGGAACAGTGAGCATGTAGTGCCAATTCAAGAACGCATTAAAATCAAAGAGAAAGAGCAATACCAAGCGTTCACCAAAGCGTTGAACAAAGGTGAAAAGAATCAAGCATTGATCACGTCTGAAGTCGAAAGGCAGATAAAGAGCTTAAACCAACCGAAGTTCATTTCAGCCTCTGTCACGCCGGTATTTGACTCACTGGAGAAACTCAATGACAACAAGCCCTACTTTCGCCAACGTATTGAACACTTGATGAAGCAAAAAGTGCCGACACCTTCTAAGGTTATTATTTCTACGCCTTATATGGTGCCAAGCGATAACAAGTTTGTATTCGTCGATGCACTTAGAGAGAGCGAAGCCGAAGTCACCTTACTGACGAATTCATCGGCTTCTAATGATTCGGGCTTTGTGCCTGCGTATTACGAAAAACACCGTGAGACTCTACTCGACAAAGGCGTAAGTATCTATGAGTACAAAAGCCAAGCGATCAATGATGATCACTACTTTCATGTTGATACCTACTACCACAACAAGACAGTAATTTTAGATGAGCGTGTCACCTATATTGGCTCTTCTAACTTCGATCCAAGATCAGACTTTCTCAACGTTGAGTTTGGGGTGTTGGTTGACAGTGAAGAGTTTGCGAAGCAAGTGACACACTACTTAACACGTCAGAAAGAGGAGTTGTTCTGGGCTGTGTCGCGAGAACAATCAGGTGACACCATCTGGGCTTCAGAGGAACAAATCCATACTAAGAACCCGAACTACAGTTCATGGAACAAGGTACCTGATTGGTTATTTCGAAAAATGAATGGCGAGTTCGAGCTTTAAGTGTTCAGCTTCGAATCTTAATTTTTAATTTTCTCCAGTCCAAATGTAAAAAAGCCGCGTAATTCGCGGCTTTCTCATGTTTCAAATACACGTATCTGAGCTTATAGACGGTAGGTCATCGCTCTTTGGGCTACGTAGTTCACCATATCAAGCGTTGTGAAGATCGAATTAACATCATTAATGTTGTAATCCACATGTCCACGCTCCACATATTGCTCAGCGAGACGGTAAATATCAACGACACGCTCAGCTACCGCTTCCATAGGATCAATAAAAGTGACTGTTGGAAATGCCGTTTCAAGTTGCTTTCTAACCAAAGGAAGTTCCGTGCATCCCCAAATAACCGTATCAACGCCCTTCTCTACGATGGATTGAATCGCTACAGCAAGCAGTGCGGCATTACGCTCAAACTCGCCCGCTTTGATCCCGTTGGTTTCTCGGATTGCTTGTCCACACTCTGTCATCTCACCGGTTACTTCACAATAGATAGCACTATGCACGTTATGCTCTTGCTCAAAGGAATCTGGCTTAACGAACACCAGATTCGCGTCCGTTAGGTAACGATCATAGATTCCCGAATTGTATGTGCCGTTGGTACATAAAATACCAACAACAGATTCAGAGTTCTGCTCTTTGATTTGATCAACGGTGGTTTGAAGCATGTCGACGATATAAACGTTGGTGTGCTTTTGAACCTCAGGTCTAAAGTAATGAGCGGTGTTACAGGTCATTACGCCAAACTGAACATTGGCATGTTCTAAAATGCACGCTGACTCAATCAGTTCAGGCACAGGATCGGTACCGCCTTCGTTAATCACTTCAGATCGATCGGGGATATCTGAGTTTTTCACCACTATCATGGCCATGTGGTCTTAGTCTTTAAGTGCGCCGTGTTCAATTTCTTTCTTGGCGACGATATCTTGGAACAGAGCATCTGCTTCAGGGCCCATATTACCAAATACACCGAATCGTAGCTTTTTCATTGTTTTTACCTTTGTGTTTGCTAAAGCACAAAGGTTATTACGCTCTTTCGATTTACTTGAATCCTATTAGATGGTTCGCATCCTCGCGAGTGCATAAACAGCGTACAAAAATCAGAATTGAGTACCAAAGGAAAAATGAATACGAAATTCGTCGCCTTCAGGCGCATCTAAGCCGTAAGCAAAATCGAGCTTAACTGGCATTAACTGTGAGTTCCAAATCAAACTCACGCCCGTCCCACGCTTCCAATCCGCTTGTTGATCAAATGCATCACCCACATCAAGAAATGCGCCCAACCAAATTGAACGATAGACTTGATGCTGATATTCGAGCCCAGCAGTTAACATATAACGTGCCCCCGTTAGTTCACCATTCTCGTCTCTAGGGGAAATAGATTCGTAACCATAACCTCGCAGGTTTCCATCGCCACCAGCAAAATACCGCAGTGACGACGGCACATCAGATAATGATTTGGCAATGTTGATGCCTACGTTGGAGCGGAAATGGAGCTTCTGCCTGTCACTAATATCCCATGAAAGGACACTGTTTCCTTCCAACCGCAACAGCCTTGAGTCAGAGAACAGACTAGGGTCAGAATACTCGACAGAATAGATGTGTCGATGATTGAGCTCCAACTGATCATTTTTACGATCAACCTGAGAAAAACTGATGCCAGGTAACAGCAATTGCGATTGCTCTTCCTCAGACGCCTGACGGTACTGTTCGTGCAAGTATTTGACATAAATGGTGCTTTGCCAATCACTGTCTAATTGCCAGTAACGTTCGAACTTAAGATCGTTTGTAAAGCTATTGGTGTCTCGATGATCAATTCGTTTCGATTCAAACTGAATACCAAAGTAATCCGTTGTGACTTTCTCTGTGGGGATTTTGTACCCCAACTGAAGTGATTGCTCCTGTTCAGACAAATATGTCTGTGTTTCAAAGCTGTGGCCTCTCCGGTTATACCAAGGCTTTGACCAACTGAGAGAGGCGCGTAAACCGAGATCTGTAGAATAGCCGCTACCGACCTGCACGATATTTCGAGAACTTGGCTCGGCAATGATTTCAATTGGAACTTCTAGGTTGTCATCAAGTTTGTCAAAGTCACCATGTACGATGACACTTCGAAACCATTGAGTGTCTGACAAATCAGATTGCAGTTCACCTAACTTGATGGTGTCAAAGTCATCACCTTTTTTAAAGGTGGGTATTTTCTCGATACGAGTAGGGTCAACCCCATCATCAGGAATGCTTATAGAACCGAACTTGTAGCGTGGACCACTTGCAAAATACAAGTGTATATTCGCGATGTTCTCGCTAGGAATAACTTCAATCTTTGACTCGATAAACCTGCCGTCAAAATAACCTTTCCGCTTTGCTAAAGAGAAAATCGCACGCTTAGTTTGGTCGTATTCTTGGTGAGACAAAGTTAAACCTGAGCCTAACTTGCTTTGATTGAGTATATTGATGAACTCCGCATCTAGGCTAGCTTCACCTGTTATTTTTACTATCGATTCTGCGATGCGCATGACAGGACCAGAATCGATGTTAATGATCACGTTATCAGAATCATTGAGGTCGATATCGAGCTGTGGGTGATAATAACCATAAGGGTTGAGTGCATCTTGAATACGTTTAGATAGCTTCGTTTTCGATAGCTGTGATGCAGGAACATCGGCTAAAGGTTCTAAATATAATTCTACATTTTCGGTGAGAGTTTTATTAACCCCTTTAACCTCAAATTCAGCAGCACTAGAAGAGTGTTGGGTAAACAGGAAAAATGAAGTGGCCAGCACTAATTGTTTAATCGAGGTCTTCACGCGGTTACCCAATTGCTCAAAACCCGAACAGGTTATAAGCAAAGCGTTAAATCGCTGAATCTCTTATGTAGGACGCTATCCTTCGAACGGATTATCGGGTTGTTTAACACCGCAACAGTCGTTTATTAACGACTCAAATCCCAGCCCTACAGACACAAAAAAGCGCAATTAAGCACCTTTTGAATGTCTATTACTTATTGATTTATATGGCTTGCTGACTCAAGATCAGTTGTTGTTCAGCCACACATCTTGGTTTTTTGGAGCTTTCTTCTTCTTTTTCTTCTTGCCAGTACCGGCCGGTGGCGCAACAGGTTTTAGTGCTGCGATCAGTTCAGCTGTCGCTTCTTCATCCACTTCAAAGCCTTCAATTTGCTCACGCTCAAGACGAATCTTGTTCTTCTTCTCGATGATTTTGAAGTGGTGGTAATCTTCGTGATCGATCAGAGATAACGCAAGACCAACTTCACCTGCACGACCACTTCGGCCGATACGGTGCATGTAGTCTGACGGGCTACGCGGTAAGTCAAAGTTGATTACCACTGGAAGCTTCTCAATATCCAGACCACGTGCCGCGATGTCTGTCGCGATCAGAACGTCAATCTCGCCAGATTTGAAATCTTCTAGGATACGAGTACGTGAACCTTGCCCTTTATCGCCGTGGAATACTTCTGCGATGATACCGCGCTTGTAAAGCTTGTCTGCTAGGTGCTCACAGCTGTTCTTCGCATTAACGAAGATCAGAGCTTGGCGCCATTCATGTTGTTGAATTAGGTGTGCGAGTAACGCTGTCTTGCGACCTTTTTCTACTTCGAATACACGTTGAACCAGTGTGCTCGCATTGGCACTTTGAAGTTGAACTTCAATTGGATCGCTTAGAAGTTCGTGAGTCAGCGTTTTAACTTGCTCTGGGAAAGTTGCAGAGAACAACAAGGTTTGTTTTTTGCTCGGCAAGAGCTTCAAGATTGCATCAAGTTCTTCGGTAAAACCTAGGCTTAGCATTCGGTCAGCTTCATCAAGCACTAACGTTTTCACTTTGTCTAACTTGATAGCGTTGCTTGAAATAAGGTCAAGCAGACGACCCGGTGTTGCCACCAAGATATCAGTGCCGCCACGTAGCGCTTGCATCTGAGTGTTTACCGATACACCACCAAATACACAAACCGTTTTGATCGCACCATTGAAGTGTACTGCGTAAGACTTAACGCTGTCAGCCACTTGCTTAGCAAGTTCACGTGTAGGCACCAAGATAAGACCAGACACAAAGTTACCTTTGCCTGCTCTGCGGTCTAAAGGCGCATCTTCATGGATTTGTTGTAACAGCGGCAGTGCAAATGCTGCAGTTTTACCTGAACCCGTATTTGCACCTGCAATTAGGTCGCGTCCTGCTAACACACTTGGAATAACTTGCGCTTGGATAGGCGTTGGCTGTTGGTATTCAAGCTCTGTTAAACGAGCCATCAAAGGAGAGATTAAGCCAAGATCAGAGAAGTTGGTTGGTGTTGTGGTGTTAGTCATTAATTGCAGGAACTCAAAGCTAAAATAATAGCGCGCTATATTAACGTATTTCAGCAGTATTACGTAACTAAATCGCCCCTTTCTCCCGTGTTTCAGCGATTAAGCCCCTCTAAAACACATCCAGATATCAAGTTATCGCAAATTTAGTTAAGCCAGCCCGCTACCGTTTGCTCTGGCGTGTACGAGTTGAGCTCAGTTAACCACACGGCTACAGCATCTGGCGTGGCGACTAACGGGGAGAAGTCGATATTGAATTGCCATTTGAATTCACCACGTTGATAGCCGTCGTAAACCACGACAAAATCGTGCTCAAGTTTTTTACCTCTGTTCTCGCCCGCTTTAACGCTGGTGACTTCGTTCATCGCCAACAAGGCTATATGAGCAACATAATCCCCTTTGCCTTCGTAACTTACGCTGAACGTATCACCTTTGTGATTGACCGTTAGCTTGGGGTTATTTTGTTGTTTAAGCGAAGGCAAGGTTCTGTCTAACCAGTTAAAGTAACCACGCCACTCTTTTCCATCGACGATAAAGCCCGGCGTGTAAACCCCACTTGTTACGCCATAAGCTTTATACAGTCGTTGCTTCTGACTGAACGCCTTGCTCGCGAACTTATCTCCCCACCCTAGGTAATCCCAATAATCGACGTGATAGGCGAGCGGAATGACTTGTGTCCAAAGTTTAGGGTGGTCTTCAAAAGTACTAAGGTAGGCATCAGCAGGTGGACAACTTGAACAACCTTCAGAGGTGAAGAGCTCGATAACCTGTGCGGGCTGGCCTTCATTACTCCAGGTTTGTGCAAGCGACACTGAGGAATAGAAGCCGATCGGTAAGGCAAATAAACAAAGTTTAATCAATGATGAATTGCGTTTGGCGTGTGACATACCGAGATCCTTGTACAAAGCGAATTTACTGGCGCTCAAATACAGACCGTTATGCCTAAGTATTTCTTTCAGGTGATGAGTTTCTTTCAGGTGCTTAGTTTACGAAGAGATTGAGTTTATTTCAGATACAAAAACGCCAGCTTTAGAAGCTGGCGTTTTCTTAAAATTCTATATTTACATGTTAACGCTGAGATTAACGGTTAATACCGATATCGCGTTGCATGTGACCAGATAGGTCGCTTGCGTAGTAACTACGTGGAGAGTTGTCTACGAAAAGAATATCGAAAATGTGTGCAATCAATCCTTTGAAGTTAACCGAGTAGGTTTTCTTATCCATAGAGTTAGGAACAGCGATAGTATTCATTTGTACTGCTTGAGCCATGATTGCCTCTCTATAAATTTATTAATGTGTTTCGTTCTGATGACAAGAATAATAGGTGATTTTTTGCAGGTTAAAAAATGACTAAAATTAGATTTTGGGATTAGTTTTTCTAATAAAACAAACCATTAACAATACCACAAAATAGATATGCAGATTATGTGAGTACAAATTCAATATAGTGTTTAAATCATGCATTTAGTACAAATACCCCGCAAACAAAAGTGGCCAATGTCACAGAAAATTTACATAAATAAATTTTCCACTTCATCAGCCACGTGTTCATTATCGACTTTTCGATAAGTTATATTTGTTTTTAATTTACTTGTTCAATGCCTGGCTTCTTCGCATAAACCGACGCTATAACCGCAATCGTCATCGTAGAAACCAATACCGCCAATGACCAGTAAGTTGGGATAGCCCACTCGCTATCAACCAGAAGCATTTTCACACCAATGAACACCATGATGAATGAAAGCGCGGGTTTCAAATAGATGAACTTGTCCATCATACCTTGCAGTACAAAATACAACGAGCGAAGACCAAGTAACGCAAACACGTTAGCCGCAAGTACCAAGAACGGTTCTTGTGTTACCGCAAAGATCGCAGGGATAGAGTCTAATGCAAACATCACGTCCATGACTGCGATCGCACCGATGACCAACATCATTGGAGTGAATGCCCATTTAGCACCCTGTTTAACCATTAATGCAGGGCCATGGAAGTCCTCTGTTACCGGCATCACTTTACGAAGTAGCTTTTCAGGCAGAGTATTCACACTCTCCTCTTCGCCCTTGTCTAAGGCCAGCTTAATACCTGTACCAATCAAGAACGCAGCGAACACGTAAAGCACCCAGTGATATTCCGCCAATAGCTGTGCGCCTAGTGCGATCATAATTGCACGAAGCACCAATGCACCAATTACGCCCCAAAGAAGCGCACGAGGTCTTAGATGCTCAGGAACTTGGTATTGAGCAAAGATCATCGCAAAAACAAACAAGTTGTCTACGCTAAGGGATTTTTCTAACAAGTAACCCGTAATGAATGACACGGTTGCTTTTTGCGCTGTGTAGTCACTGTTCGGCGCATAAATGTCCCAAAATAGGTAAATCGAGCCAGCAAACAAAAACGCAAGTACAAACCAGAAAACACTCCAGATTGCCGCTTTCTTGATAGTAACGTTACCGCCACGAGTCTGATAGATATCAATAGAGACGAGAATAACCGTTAGCAGGAAAAAGCCCGCATAAGTCGTCATGATTGGCGATGAAAAAAAGGATTCACTATTTGTAGATAATAGAGATTGAGTTGAGTTCATTATTCCTCCGGGCGGAAGAACTGTACAAAGACCTTCCGCAAACAAAGCATATCAAGCTCCATTACGGATCTTGACTGTGATTGCGTTGGTCTCGTTGAAGTGAAATATGGGATTTCACTTTTACATACCGGATAGACTCTTGGCCTAACGAGATGACGATATGTAAACTTGCGCTAACTACTCCCCAAACGCGTGGATAATAATCCTCTGGTTGTGTTTCGTCTATATAAATTTGCACGGAAAAAGCAAAAAAGGAGCAAACGCTCCTTTCTGATTGATGCCACTTTGTCAAATAAACACGCGAATTGATTCTAAGAATAAATTCGCAAGTCAAACACACTATTGCACTGCGTAATGAAGTTGCAAAAAGAGCAATTTACAGCCCTGCGGCAGGTATTAAATACACTAACGCTGACCAAACTGATACCCAACCGACAACCGCTACCGCATCTAACCAATCTTTCTTATCCATGCATATCTCCACAAGAAGGCGACCTGCAGAGATAAAGCATAAACAATGCCAATTTTATAAATAACCCAAAGTAATAGTGTTAAATATCAGTATCAGCTTTAGTTATCTAAAACACTCCATACAATTCAACGGTTCATTGAGTTGAAGCGACTCTGGGTGGTCTTGCAGAAACTCGATGAAGCAGTCTGCCATAGAGTCAGTGGTGACCGTGCCATCACCGATCATATCCAACACAGCGTTATAGCCCTCTTTGCCTTTCATTGTATAGGCTGACGACGCGCCCCGGTAAATACGGTTGCGAGAAACAGCTTGCCAACCTGAATCATCAGAGTGAATTTCTAGATGGTGAATCCTGTGTCCTATAGGCGCTTCTTTGTGGTAACAAAACCTCAAATTATGTGTATAAGGAAAGCTACCTGAACCTGTGCCCACGACACCATTATCAATCGCGTTATTGATTGCACCTTCAAGCATGCAAGCGATCGTTTCACCTTTTACTTCATACACACCAATAGGTACGGCAAACGGTAGTAGTTTTCCGGCAATATCGGCAACAGAGACATCGCCGCTGTTCAGTGAATTTCTTACACCACCGGCGTTGTGAATGGCAAAGTCAACCTGATGCCCTTTCTTGTTCATTAGATGGTGAAATGATTGAGCAACCAAGGGGGCTAGTTGACTCGGGCCTTTAGCATCTGGAATACGTACATGGCGAAGTTTAGTGTCTGCATGAGCAATCACTTGTTGCTGAAGCTTTCGAACTCGCGGCTGGTATTTATCCGTCAGAATGCTCTGCAGCTCAGGATCTTTCTTACACACTGCAATATTAGGGTGATTGTTTAAAAACTCACACGCCATATCGTGGGCATCGTCTTGCCCTACTTCACTCAGTTTCGCGTCTATAAAGAGTCGACGGCCTAATAACAGTTCGTTTTTACCATTGAAGTGCGTCACTTTGCCTTGAGAATCGAACTCGATTTCGCAGTGTCCTAAGCTCATGGCGTGGAAACCCGCTTGCACAACATAGGTATCGCCAATTTTCACACCGTATTCATCATCTTTAACTAAGCCGATATCAGAGAAATCACCTTGTAAGCGATGACTATGACCACCAACGATGACACCAATACCTGTTACGTTGGCTGCTAACTCTAAATCAGCTTCGTAACCAAGATGGCTAAGTAACACAATCTTGTTGATACCTGCTTGATGGATTTGCTCAATGGTCCCTTTTGCTGTTTCCAAAGCATTTTCAAACGGTGTATCGATATCTGGGTTAGCGATGCCTGCCATCTTGTCGATGCTTAAGCCGAATATTGCGACCTTCTCGCCATCAAACTCTTTCGTTATAAAAGAAGCACTTCGTGTTTCAGGCAGATAAGGCTTAACAATGTCGTTGTCCGCTAGCGTATGAGTTTTATTGATATCCTCATTCGATAGATTCCAGTTACCGGCCAACAGCGGGAATTTGATTCTTTTCGCGAAAATCGCAACGGGCTCATTACCCATGTCTAACTCGTGATTACCGAGCGTCATGGCATCTATATTAAGGGCATTCAACAAATCGGCATTGGCTTTTCCCTTGAATAAGGAAAAGTACAACGTGCCTTGGAAGCAGTCACCAGCGTGCAAGAACAAGGTTCCAACCTTCTGACGCTGGGCATCTTGTTCTATTTGTTTGAAGCGTGTTGAAATTCGAGCAAAGCCACCAGCACTGACATAAGGTTCAATGATGTGGTTGTTCATTTTAAGTGATAGCTGTAACGAGGTTGGTTCAAAGTATGAGTGGGTGTCGTTGATGTGTGCCAACACTATTTTTGTCGGCTTATTCTTTTTAGTCATATTTTCTTCTCTCTTTGTCCCTTCATACTAGGTCGAGAATCATGACAGAATCGTGAATTTTATGAAACTGCACTGCAAAAAAATACTCGAGATAGATCAAAAATCTCATTTTGCACCGTATTAATAAACAACGGGTTTTGTGACAGGTGAGCATACCGGATTTGGATTTTTCGATTATGATTAAAGATATCTGTTAGCTTTCAAATAATTAGCAGAGCCTTCCGTTAGGAGTAAGCCTATGCAACTAGAAAGAATCGAGATTTCTGGCTTTCGAGGTATCAAGCGCATGTCACTCGCGTTTGACGAGCTAACCACGCTTATTGGTGAAAATACTTGGGGTAAGTCTTCATTATTGGATGCCCTTTCCGTCATTCTGCCCTCAGACGGTGTGCCATATCACTTTGAAATGACCGATTTTCATGTCGATTACTCTGTTTCACACCCGCAGTCTCAACATCTTCAAATTGTTCTCGCTTTAAAAGCTAACGATAAGAGCGAACTTAACGCAGGTCGTTATCGCAAACTCAAACCTATTTGGGTTCAAGATGAATTTGGCGTATTTCGCATCTACTATCGCATCAGCGCGACGTTAGAACAGTATGAGACAACAACACACTATGCATTTCTTGGTTTGGACGGTAATCCGCTCAAGCTTCATCATTCAGAAAAGCTTGCTCAAGAATTAATGACCTTACATCCCGTTATCCGTTTGCGTGATGCAAGGCACTTTGATCGTCCTTTCAACGGCAAGTCCCTTAACCACAATGCTCACCTGCCGACTAATGTTCACGCAACTAATGCAAATTCAAACGGGAACGGGAACGGGAACCATCACACGAGCAATGGCACAACAAATGGAAACGGCGCCAATAACGGTAATGGTCGACAAGCAAGAATAGAAAAACGAATAGACAACACCTGCCGCCGTCTTATGGCGATACCCGGACATGTTAATAAAGGTGAAATGCGTAGTAGCCTAGAGTCGATGCAAAGTCTGATTGAGCACTATTTTTCTTTCAAAAGTACTTCTCGTCGTAACCCTAGAAAACAGCGAGACGGATTGCTTTATTCTGCGGGTGCCAATGATCAGAGTATTCATCAACTTGTCGAAGAGACCAAGAACAAACAAACTCGCTTATTATTCATGGGGTTACTTAACGCTTATCTACAAGCTAAAGGGCCAAACGACTTAAGGCGATGTGCGCGCCCTCTTTTGATCCTTGAAGATCCAGAGGGTCGACTGCACCCAACACACTTGGCAAGGGCTTGGAGCTTGATGCAGAAATTGCCCATGCAGAAAATCCTGACCACCAACAGTGGCGACCTACTTGCGGCGGTCCCACTTCAATCGATTCGTCGCTTGGTTCGTCAGTCAGACAAAACCATCGCCAATCAACTCAACATGAACCATTTCAGTAAGGATGAACTTCGACGAATTGGTTTTCATATCCGCTTCCACCGCTCTGGGGCACTATTTGCTCGCTGTTGGCTATTAGTAGAAGGTGAAACCGAGGTTTGGTTGTTCAATGAACTTGCCAACCAATGTGGCTATAACCTAGCAGCAGAAGGTGTGCAGATTATTGAGTTCGCCCAATCAGGACTTAAGGCACTGATTAAGGTCGCGCAAGAGTTTGGCATCGATTGGCATGTGGTAACTGACGGCGATGCGGCGGGTAAAAAATACGCAGCAACGGTGCTATCGAAGCTTGGTAATGATCAGGAAAGACATCGACTCACGGAACTGCCAGATAAAGATATCGAGCATTACCTATATATGAATGGATTTGAGAGCTTTTTCCGTGACATGGTTAAGATTCCATACGATCACCCTATCCCTCCAAAGAAAGTGGTTGCCAAGGTATTGAAGAAACATGCAAAACCCGACCTTGCACTCGCCATTGTTTCTCATTGCGAGAATCAAGGACAAGAATGCATTCCGCTTTTATTAAGGTGGACATTAAAACGCGTGATCACCATGGCGAATGGAAATACCTAAACATAATTTGTTTTATAGATGCTATCAGTTGCTCTACTGATGAAATATTTAGCTAGTCACCTCAACCAAAAAAGGCACACCAAACGGTGTGCCTGTATAAATCGATATACAAATTAATTGGGGGTTATCTTGCAAGAGTTCACAGTGACTAACTAAGGTTAGGCTAACGAATTAAGCCTTTGCCTGTTTAGCGTGTTGTTCAACAACTTCCGAAGATTGAGTCGATTTCTCGTGAAGCCATAGCCCCGTTGCTTTCATCAAGTATCCAAATACACCACCAAGCAGTAAAGATGGCACTACAAGTTGCCAATCACCACCTGCAGCAAACGTCGCACAGCAACCAATGAAGGTGCCTGGGATATAACCTAGCCACGCTTGTTTCGCTTGAATACACATAAAGAAAGCCACAATAGCAGTAATCATGTAGCCTAAAATCTCTAACCCTGCGAAGGTTGAGCTTTCGATAATCACCATTGCCCAGAATACGCCAGTCATGTTGGTCAATAGGCTACCTGCAAGTCCTTTAACGCCGCCTGTTGGCGAAGCAAAGTAACTGGTGCAACCTAAGAAACCTGCCCATGACAATAAGCCGAAAGAGATAGCAATCCATCCCCATAGACCTGACAAAATACCTGTTGTTAATGAAATCGCGACTAATGTACTCATACTATTTCTAAAGCCTAATTACGTAATTGAACGCAACCGGATTTAGCCTCACTTAAAATCAAGTAAGCATACTATGGGAAGATAGCCCTTATTTAGCCGATCACGATCACATTAATAATGTATGAAGTTGTTCATTTATCACTAGATAGAGACCGGAATCGCTTATTCAACACATTTAGTTATTAGCATTGGTGTTGAATAGCGGCTAAAGAACCGACCGTTTGCCTTTCATCATGCGCTTACCTTCACGCTTGATACATTCAGCAAGTGGGTTCTCTGCCATGTCAGCACGCCAAATAAAGGACAAGGTTCTTTCCATTTCAAGCTCAGAAACATTCAACGTCACAAGTTGACCTGACTCAACAAACTGTTCGACATCTAGATAAGGTAAACACGTTAAATATGGGCCGTTTGCAACCAAACTTCTTAAAACAGGAACGTGTTCATACTCTCGCCATACATCGAGATCGCCAATTAAATGGTGAATAGAGCTATCAAAAACTTTGCGAGTACCCGAACCATGTTCGCGTAATACCCACTTTGCTTGTTCTAATTGTGCCAAGCTGACTCGTTCACGCTTCGCAAACGGGTGATGAGCCGATGCAACCACCGTTAAATGGTCGGTACACCACACTTCTTGGTGAACTCGGTTGTCATCACAACGACCTTCGATAACACCCAAGTCATATTGATAATCTAATACACCATCAATGACTGCGTCGGTACTTTGCACGCCAAGCGAGATTCGCATCTCAGGAAAGTCGTTATCAATAATACTGATGAGATCCGGAACGAGGTGTTCCGCTGGAGTTTGGCTAGCACCTAATTTGAGTTCGCCACTCAACAAATGCTGCTCGTAAAAACCCATCTCAATTTGCTGCGCATCTTGCAGTAAACGCTTCGCTTTTGGTCTTAACCACATGCCCCAATGAGTCAGGGCCATTTGCTTGCCCTGCCTTTCAAACAAAGGCCTGCCGAGCATTTTTTCCAACTGTGCAAGAGACATACTTGTTGCTGACTGAGTCAACGCCAATTTGTCTGCTGCCTGACTAACGCTCCCGGAGTCTGCTACTGCATCAAATACCGCGAGTTGCTTTAATGAATAACGCAAAATTCATCCTTAATGCTTTTAATTATTTGTGTCCTGATGCTCGTTTTTTATAAAGCCAATGAGCAATCAATTTCATTCTACGCGTAACCAAATCTATATCAATAAATTTGATGTGGTTTCTAAAAATTATCAATTTTACCTCTACCCCTCAACGCCCTAATCTGGAATGGCAGGACACAACGAGCCCTGCAAAACATTACTGATTAACCATTACGGATTAACCAGGTCATTAACACTAGGAATTACACATGACGGATTGTTCAAGGGGGGGATATGGCAACCAGCACTTCTGAAAATCATCAACTGTTCTCACCAACAGAAATGATGGCGGAAGCAGAGAAGTTTGCATTAAGTAAAGCAAATAAAACCAGCAGCATGACATTGAGTTTGGCAATCATGGCTGGCGCATTCATCGGGCTTGCTTTTTTATTCTACATCACGGTAACCACGGGCAGCGCTGATGCTGGATGGGGACTGAGTCGCTTAGCCGGCGGTCTTGCCTTCAGTATGGGTTTGATCTTGATTGTGATTTGCGGTGGTGAGCTATTTACCAGCTCAGTGTTATCAAGCATCTCATGGGCTAACAAGCAAATCACCTTCACTAAGATGCTGTCTATCTGGGGCAAGGTGTATGTCGGCAACTTTATCGGTGCCATGTTCCTATTGGCTTTGGTAAGCGCAGCAGGCTTGTATCAACTGGATGGCGGGCAATGGGGCTTAAACGCTTTAAACATTGCTCAACACAAGCTACACCACACCCCAGTTCAAGCGTTTGCTTTGGGTGTGCTTTGTAACTTGTTGGTGTGTTTAGCGATTTGGTTAACGTTCAGCTCTGCTAACGCAATGACCAAAGCAATGATGACCGTGTTACCCGTTGCAATGTTCGTAAGCTCAGGCTTTGAACACTGTGTGGCGAATATGTTCATGGTTCCGCTAGGCATCACGATTCAAGCATTCGCACCAGAAAGCTTCTGGATGCAAATCGGCGCAACACCAGCCCAGTATGCAGACCTAAACGTCATGCAATTTGTCACCGCAAACTTAATACCAGTGACAATCGGCAACATCGTAGGTGGTTCAGTATTGGTCGGCTTAGCGAACTGGAGCATCTACCGTCGCCCACAACTTAAAGCAGCAAAAATTACCGCTATTACACAAACAACAGAAATTACGTCAGTTAAGGAAATTACTATGAACACAGCAACTACTATCAAGCAAATCATGAACACTCAACCAATTACACTGAGCGTAGAAATGCCAACATCAGTCGCGATTGATACACTTTTAGACGCGCAACTTGTTAGCGCTCCTGTTTGCGATGTTGAAGGTCGTCTAGTGGGTATCTTCTCTGTTCATGACGTAATGGTTGACCTTTGGTGCCAAGATTACATCCCAACTAAAGGCCAAAAAGTTGTAGACCTAATGAGCCGTGACGTTGTGGCAATCGATGCAAACGACAAGCTAGTAGACGTTGCTGAGTTCCTATGCATCGACAAAGAGCAACTGTACCCGACGACAAGCATGGGCTTCGCAACTCGCTTGACATCTCTTTCTCTAGAAGAGCGTGCAAAAGCGATGAAAGTAAGCCAACCACATATGCTTCCAGTGTTAGAAAATGGCGTGATGGTGGGTGTGTTGACTCGCATTGAAGTGATGCAAGCACTGCGTCCAATCTACGGTGACCGACTAAACGTGGTTCCTCAAGCTGAACTAGAAACAGCTTAACTAATCGTAAGTTGAACTATTAGGGATTAGTAGTTCAATTAGATAACTCAGTCATGGCAACGTTGACTGGCTAGAGGCAAATGGTGGCTTTTAACGTACTAAACGGTTTGACACAAAACAGACCTAAACGCGTTGCCATTTATCTCAATAAAAAAGGCGCAAAGTGAAAACTTTGCGCCTTTCTCTATTTCTAACTGCTGACCTATTTAGTATCGACCAAACTTTTGATATTTCTAAATAATGTTGATACCTGTCAGAGAGCTAGAAAGCTAGATTACTTTTTTACGCCTTCAACGTGTAGTTCCATGTCTACATAGCTTGAAGCGCCCATTACTGGAATGTTGAAGTCAGCAAGTTCTAGACGAGTTGTACCCACGAAACCAGCACGCTCACCGCCCCAAGGGTCTTGACCAGCACCGATGAATTCAGCTTCGATAACGATTGGCTTAGTTACGCCGTGAAGCTTAAGGTCACCCATTACTTCAAGTTTGCCGTTGCCTTTATCAACCACTTTTGTGCTGTTGAAAGTAGCGTCAGAGAATTTACCTGCATCAATGAAGTCAGAGCTACGGATGTGCTTGTCACGCTCTGCGTGGTTTGAATCAAGGCTTGTTGTATCAATAGTTACGTTTACTTTTGATGCTTCAACGTTGCTTTCATCAAATGAGAAATCACCTGAGAATGTGTTAAAACGGCCTTGGATAAAGCTATAACCTAGGTGGCTAACTTTAAAGTTAACTGAAGCATGCGCACCTTTTGTATCAATCACGTAATCAGCGGCGTTCGCAGCGAAAGGCATTGCCATAGCAAATGCTAATCCTGTAGCGATAATTGACTTTTTCATTTTGAAGCTCCTATCATTTTTCGTAGCGTATCGTCTTTGTCGATAACGTGGTGTTTTATCGCCGCTAAGGCGTGCACTGATGCCATAATGATCAGTACCCATGCAGCATAGTAGTGAACCGTACCTGCGAGATCAGATTGGTTTGCAAACAGTTCGCCCATACTTGGTACAGTGAACCAATTGAATACCTCTATCCCGCGGCCATCTGATGTCGAAATCAAATAACCTGAAATAAACAAAACCGCTAAGTTGATGTACATGAAGCCGTGAGCGATCTTCGCTGCTGCAACTTCATAGCTTTTACCTTCCACTTTAGGTGACGCGGTAACTAGTTTCCAGACCAAGCGGATAACGGTAACGGCAGCCAAAAGAATGCCTACCGAGCGGTGATAGTCTGGCGCTGTTTTGTACCACTCGCTGTAGTATGAAAGATCAACCATCCACAGGCCTACACCAAATAAGCCAAATACCGCGAGAGCTGAAATCCAATGCATCGCTCTTGCTAAAGGGTTGTAATTTCTAACGTTGTTGTCCATGCATCTCTTCCGAATGTTAACGAGTAGTGTAGTTTCGAAAAGCGTACCCTACACCAAGTTTGTGTAACATATTATTTACCAAGCTTTACATTGGTAACATCATTTCAAATTAAACGAGTTATTCAAATTATTTGAACAAGTTTGGGCTAAACGTTAGATTTCAACGATTTGTTCGATCTCGTAAAGCTCATCTGAGATATCTAACATTTTACGTTCCATGACTTTTTGAGCGTCTTCTATCCCTTTGTTGTAGTAAACCGCCCCAAACTTTTTACTTATGAAATCGACCAAGAATTCTGTGTCGAACTGACCAAGCTCCACATCGAGTTCATCCTGCAGGTACTTTTGGAGCGTATGAGTAAGCTCAGACTTTTGTTTCGAATCTAATTGAATGGTCATGAATGTTTCCAAATAAAGAGTAAGTAGATCAATTGTGATTTGCTGACTAGACTATAGTCGAGGTAACTAGCTAGAATTCCTCATAATTTAGAATACAGACCTGTAGAGCGCCAGTGCTATCCATAAAATCACTCAGCAATGGTTAATTTTGATAGAGAGATCAAGAACTCGCACTTTGACGATAGGTAACGGAACCGCAATTACCGTACTATTGCCCATCAATAAGATAGTAGCTGTGTATAAGGGACTTCATTGTTATTAGATCTAGTGATTAAAAGCGTTAATCAATTTCAAGACGATTGCCTAAAGCTCTGTGAACGCCACTACCCTACTGTACACAATCAAGGGATCAGTGAGCACCATATAGGTAAGGCATTTGCCCGCCGAATGGAGCACACCTTCGTTAGCTTTAATCATGCAAGCAACATCAGCCCACTTGAAATGCTTTCCTCTAGAGAAACGCCTCGACACTTCCGAATATCTTCCGAAATCGGTACCGTTTGGATGATCAGTCATCATATGGTGAGCGCCGGGAAAACATGTCGTAGAAAGTTGATGTTGGACATCCATAATTGGCAACAAGAGTATGGATTTTCCATTCAACCCAATGACGTTTTGATCATTGTCTCCGACCATTGGATTAGCCGAAGTAAAAACAGTGGCGAATTATTGCATTGGTGGATGGGTGAACTCCCAGATGAGATCACGGAATATAGTCAACAAGGTATCACGCTAAGAGAGAGTGATTCTCAATTTGCTACTGACTTAAATAATAATTTTAAAATCAGCCCTTGCTTCATTAAATTTGGACACCCTTTAAAGCGGTCAGGAAATCAACAACTGGTTCGTAAATATCTGCAACTTTACGCAGTACTTCAATGGCAGTAAGAATACGGGTCAACTTTTTTAATCAGTCTTGAAAGTAAATAGTTAGACCTCCATCCCAACATTTTATAAAAGATAACTCATTCCCTGTTCATTAATTATTCGAACTTCCTGTTTTAATTATTAATAGCCGATCGACTCACAGTCTCGATTTTGAGAGATAGATATCATTTCTGTGTAACTCGCTTAGTCAATCTATTTTATAACTTTGACACTCCCCCATAATTTAAGCCATTAACCCTACTTTTCTCTGGTGTATCAGCGTTCTAGCCTTATATTGGTTGGGGTTAATATGTGAGACGTTACTTAGCCATTAGATTCACTTAAACTATCAAACACAGCCAGTGATAAGTAAATTTAATGGTTAATGTCATTTATCATGCTGATTTTTCGTTAGTTATATTAATTTAAATATTGACGTTACAAATGAATTTTTATCAATTGACAATTTAGTAACACCTGTCAATATTGTGACAGCCGTGACGTATATTCTCGTCATTAAATAAACACCTTTATTAGCGACTATGATTTTATCAGACAGAAGTGAATTTATTAGCTGTATATCTGTGGATGCCGATATGCAGTTTATTGCGAAATATCAAGACCTAACACTTAGAAGTGTCTACCAACCTATATTTGATTCTTCTATGACTCAGATAGGTGTAGAGGCTTTAGTTCGAATTTCGAACAGCAAAGGTGCCATTGTTCGCCCTGATCACTTCTTTCATTCCGACGAAACCTCATGCACAGACAAAATTAATGTCGAGAGGCTGAGCCGAGCCATTCATATACGCAACTTCGCACAGTCGACTATTCGTCATTTACACCTATTCTTGAATGTTCTTCCTAATGTTGGCGAGTTATTTGCCGCAGAGAAAGTGAGCGATAGCTTGTTAGCTAAGCGCCTGCATGAGCTTAACTTATCGTGCGAACAAATTGTGATGGAGTTGGTCGAGCTTAATGTAGAGAGTGAAGAACGTTTGAAAGACGCAGCCCATTCATTGGCGGAAAATGGTTTTCAAATCGCTGTTGATGATTTCGGAACACAAGCATCAACCGAACAACGCGTTCGTCACATTAACCCTCATATCATCAAGATAGACCGCTCGGTTATGTTGGACTTTGAACAAGGCGACACTCGAGAAATGGAGTTAGTGCTTGATCTTGCAAACCAAATTGGCGCAAAGACAGTGATTGAAGGCATAGAAACCCAACAACAACTCCAAGCGATGCAGAGCTTAGGCTTCAATATGTATCAAGGCTATCACTTAGCCATGCCAAAGCCGATTGAATTAGACATACGCCTAGCAATCTAGAATTGCCCTATTGTTCTTAAAGCCGCTTGCCCATTGAGTAGCGGATTTTTTAATGCTTGCCTATTCGTACCCTCTTACCGCTCTCACGTGTCAACACATTTCAGGACGGGACAACACGCATAAAAAACCCAGTCAAATTTGACTGGGCTGGCTTAAAAGAATCTGTTTTATATCATTCCCTAATAACCCGCAGTGGACGGTTTGATTCTATATAAAATAGCGAACATCACCGGTACTACTATTAGCGTTAGTACGGTAGCAAAGCCTAAGCCTGCCATGATGGTAATCGCCATCGAGCCGAAAAATGCATCGAATACCAAAGGAATCATACCCAAGATAGTCGTTAATGCTGCCATAGATACCGGTCGTACACGACTAATCGCACTGTCGACAACCGCTAAATATGGGTCTTTACCTGTTGATAGCTCACTGTTGATCTGGTCAAGCAGTACAATGCCGTTCTTCAAAATCATGCCGCTTAGACTCAATAAGCCAAGGAACGCTGTGAAGCTGAATGGCATATTGGTACCTAACAGACCAATTGAAACACCAATGATAGAGAGTGGAACCGTAAACCAAATCACAAGCGGCTTACGAACCGAGTTAAACAGAAGCATCGTGATGATAAACATCAGCAAATAACCCATTGGCAGTGAACCAAACAGAGATTCTTGCGCATCTTTAGAGCTTTCGTACTCACCACCCCAGCTAATGCTGTAGCCTTCTGGTAAATCTAATGCTTCTACCTTTGGTTTCACACGAGCAAACAGACTCGCTGGCGTTTCATAACCAAGAACATCGTGGTCAGCCAATACTGTTAGCGTACGTTTTCTGTCGCGACGCTGAATCAGTGGCTCAGACCATTGAAGCTCTACGCCATCAATCACTTGCTCAACTGGGATGTAAGTTTGTAGTGATGGGCTCCAAATCTTCACATTGTTTAGCGATTCGAAATCAAAACGCTCTTCTTCCGGTAAACGCGCCACGATAGGTAACATATGAGTACCATCACGCAGTAGGCCGATGTTGTAACCGCCAAACGCCATCTGTAATGTCTCAGACAAGTCAGTTTTTGAAATGCCTAGGCGACGAGCCTTAGATTCGTTGAACAGTGGTACAAGTTCTTTAGTGCGTTCACGCCAGTCATGACGAACATTTCGAGAGCCTGGATCGGCAAGCAAGATGTCTTCGACTTCAACTGCAATGTTACGCAGTACTTGTGGATCGGCACCGATAATACGCGCTTCAATTTTTGAAGCGGGTGACGGACCAAACTCAATCAACTTGAACTGGAACGTTGGTTGCTCAAATTCGTTCGCTAAGTCTTTGTCTAGCGCCGCTAGAGCCTTAAACATAGTGTCGCGGTCAGTGGTTCTTACTTGTAACTGGGCGTACGCTTCGTAGCTTTTCTCTGGTTGGTAAGTCAGTGCGAAACGTTGCATGCCCTGCCCAACCGTTGTCGTTACAAACTCCACGTCGTCTTGCTGGCGAATGTAGCTTTCAACTTTTTCTGTCTGCTTGATCGTTTCACGAACATCGGTACCTTCTGGCATCCACATGTCTACGTAAAACATTGGGGTATTTGACGGCGGGAAGAACTGCTGCTTCACCATACCAAAACCGACGACAGAAACTGCTAATAAAGCGACCATACTAACTACAGTAAGCCATCTAAATCGAAGTGCTACTTTCAGACACGCACCGAATACCACAAACAGGATGCCTTTGTATGGGTCTTCGTTCTCATCTACCTTGTCTTCTTCTTTAAGCAACATCTCGGCAAGGAATGGCGTTAGTGTTAGTGCAGTTACCCAACTCAAAAACAGTGAGAAACACAGTACCCAAAACAGTGAACCCATGAATTCGCCTGTCGCATCCTTCGACAAACCAATCGGTGCAAACGCTGTGATAGCGATAATGGTCGCACCTAACAGTGGCCATTGTGTTTGCTTGACGATGTCTTTCGCTGCTTGAAGCTTGGTTTTGCCTTTCTTCAAGCCCACCAAAATACCTTCAACGACAACAATCGCATTATCCACCAGCATACCCAGCGCGATGATCAGTGCCCCCAGAGAGATGCGGTGCAGTTCAACATCGTTGTAATCCATCAGGATGAAGGTACCGAATACCGTCAATAGAAGAACCAAACCGATGATCAAACCACTGCGTAAGCCCATTGCGAACAACAATACAATGATAACGATGGCTACCGCTTCAACTAGGCTGATTAAGAAGTCAGCCACAGATTTGTCTACTTCTTGCGCTTGGTTGTAGAAGTAATTCAGTTCTACACCCGCTGGCTTAATGCTTTCTAGGCGATCCAGTTCCGCATCCAGTGCTTTACCAATCTCAACCACGTTTACACCAGAAGAGAACGCAATACCCAAGTTGATTGCTGGTTTACCGTTGTACGTTAATACATTGCCCGGCTTTTCTTGAATACCACGAGTTACTTCAGCGACATCTTTCAAGCGAATCAGGTTACCTGTATCGCGACCATGAATGATCAGGTTTTCTAGTTCTTCAACCGTGCTTAAGGTGCCGTTTGGCTTGATCGTAAGGCTTTGACCATTCAGCATCACCTCGCCTGCCGATACCACACTGTTTTGCTGTGCTAGCAGTGACGTAACCGTCGACATATCTAGGTTCAATGCGGCTAAGCGTTCCAGTGACATCTCAACAAACAGTTGTTCTTGTTGGTCACCTGCAATGCTTACTTTACCGACACCGTCGACCAGTTCGATTTCACGCGTTAGGTAATCTGCGTACTGTTTGAGCTCAACGTAATCGTAACCATCACCGGTCAGCATGATCATCACACCAAACACATCACCAAAATCATCGATGATCTGAACGGAATTTACACCACTTGGAAGTGTTGGTTGTAGATCGTTGATCTTACGGCGCATTTCATCCCAGATCTGAGGCAGCTCGTCTGGACCGTAGTCCATCTTCATACTGACCATAATTTGGGACATACCGTTCGATGATGTCGAGGTAATCTTGTCGATGTACGGAAGCTGTCTTATCTCTTTTTCTAGTGGGTAAGTCAGCTCTTCTTCAACTTCCATTGACGTAGCGCCAGGGTAAGTTGAAATAATCATTGCATCTTTAATGGTAAAAGCTGGGTCTTCTAAACGGGATAGATTACCAAAAGACGTCACACCGCCAATGGCCAAAATGACTAGAAACAGCCAGCTGATTACTTTGTTCTTTATTGAATATTCTGCGATGTTCATTCTGCTTTTCCTGACAATTGGATTCCGTCACGGAGTTTTCTTAAATTCGAATTTACGAGTAGCTCACCTTGCTCAACACCATGAGCGATGAGTGCGCCTTGGCCACTGATCTTGTCGACTTCTACTTCGCTTTTGAATGCTTGTCCGTCTTCCATTTTCCACACATAGAACTGATTCGCTTCAGAGCCCGCTTCTAGCGTTGTCATTGGTAACTGGTAGCCTTGAACATCGCTCAGGCCCGCTTTCGCCATATCTACATTGACCGTAACGCTCGTGCCCGGCAGAATTTCACTTTCAGGCTGCTGCATCTGCATCCAAAACTCGTAGGTACGGGATTGTGGGTGCAGTTCACTGGTGTGTTCAAGATACGTCAGTGGATACTGGCCTGTGTGACCGCCAAAGGTCGCCTCAGGACGATAGCTATTTGAACGCATGTCTGGGCTAATTGACGCCAAGATCGAATCTGATACTTGAATTCGCACATACACCTTGTCGCTCTGGTACACACTCAGTAGTGTTTCTCCAGGCGTCGTATTTTCGAATCGTTGCTTATCGACAGTTGAAACTGTTCCTGAGAACGGCGCTAAAAGTTCTGTGTAACTCAGCTTGCGTTTCGCCGCCGCCAAATTCGCCGATGCGAGCTTATAGTTAGCCGTCAGTTGGTCGTGTTCTGATTGCGATAACATTTCGCTGCCAAACATCTCCGTTCCACGGGCCAACTGTTTGCTTGCCAGTTTGAATTGAGATTGAGCATCAGTCAGATCTTGTACGTACGTTGCGTTATCTAAGGTGGCTAATAACTGCCCTTTTTCGACGTTATCGCCCGCTTCGACTAGTACTTGTTGAATCTCGCCTGCAAGCTTAAATGCCAAGGGAGTCAATTCAGCTGGCATCACCTGTCCATTAAAACTTCTGAACTGATTAGTCAGCGGCGCGCCAACTTCAAAGGTAGAAACCAACAAAGGCGGTTGTTCACGGTGTACAGCTTCATTGTTACAGGCTTGAAGTAACAGAACCGACGCGACAACAACTGATAATTTTGAAAGGTTCATTAAATACCGCCCTCACGAAGCCAAGCTTTTACTTGTTGTCCGTCTGATAACGCATCCACACCCGCTTCAACGATAAGGTCACCAGACGACAATCCGTCGATAACCTTGCCTTGCTCATCAAGAAGGACTTGTACTTTAGAAATCAGTTGAGAGTCAGGGTTATAACGCCATAGTTCACCATGGCCTACGTCTTTGTTTAACCAAGCTGAATCCACAATACCAATGCCGTAGTCAGATTTACTTTTCTGAACTTCAACTTGCGCTGTCATACCAGAAAGTAGATTGATGCCTTCTGGCTTTTCGATAGACACAACCGCTTGGTAGCTGTTGGTATCTTCATCTGGTTGCGTTGAGATTTCTTTAAAGCGAGTCGGGATACGAATGCCGCGGTGGCTGTCCATCACAACCCACATGTTTGAGCTCGTTAGGTCTTGAATAGAACGGTCTTCAAGCTTTGATACTGGAATTGAAAACGTCACATCCATTTCACTGTGATTCAAAATATTCAGTACAGGCTGCTTTTCTGCGATCAATTGATATTGCTTTCCAAACACCATCGATACCACGCCATCGAATGGAGCAACTAAGGTAGTGTAGCCAAGGTTTGTTTTTGCTTGGTCCAACTCAACTTCAGCGGCAGTAAAGGTGTTTACGGCTTGGTCGTAGTAATCGGTACTGACCAGTTTTTTCGCATACAACTCAGAAGCTTGTTTGTATTGGCTGTTCGCCAGATCAAATTTAGCTTGGGCTGCGTCAACGGCAATACGGTAATCCGTCGCGTCTAATACG
The DNA here is from genome assembly GCF_041470505.1 of Vibrio sp. 10N.261.55.C5. Taxonomy (NCBI): domain Bacteria; kingdom Pseudomonadati; phylum Pseudomonadota; class Gammaproteobacteria; order Vibrionales; family Vibrionaceae; genus Vibrio; species Vibrio sp. 10N.261.55.C5. The sequence goes on along the minus strand of NZ_JBFRMS010000010.1, from coordinate 102,372 downwards.
GCTAACACCTGACCTTTCTTCACTTCTTGTCCCATACGAACATCGAAGGTTTCTATATCTCCACCCACTTGGAAAGAAAGTGCCGCACGGTCGGTTGCATCAACCTTTGCAATGAAGCTATCGAGATCAATATCAGTCTGTTGTGGGATTTCGAACAGCTTGACTGGCTTGATTACCTGCACATTTTCCTCTGACTGAACTTTGTCACATCCAGTTAGAGAGCCTGCGAGCAATAGTGCTGCAATAACAGCTCCCATGCGCTTGCTCGATATGGCATTGATCGACAAATTGAACTGCATGATGCCTCTCCGTTTAATTATTATGATTTATTACACAGGTGGGCAGTATATTTAATATTAAATAATTCTCAAGCTTTACTTTCCACTTGTGCAGTATTTTTTATTTCAGTAAAAACAGTGTAGAATGTTGTAATCAGGTAATTATGTGAAATGAAGATGACCGAAAAGAAACAAGGTAGAAGAAGCGCAAAAGACGCTGAAGAGACTAGATTTTTGATCATGAGCGTTGCCGCAGACATGTTCTGTGACTTTGGCTACGATCGTGTATCACTGCGAAACATCAGTGAAAAGGCAGGCGTCTCGCATAGCCTTATCCGCCACCACTTTGGTAGCAAAGAAAAGATTTGGCATGCAATAAGTGATTGTTTACACGATTATTTTCAGTCTTACATCAGTAAGATTATGGAAGAGCTGCCAAAAGATGTTGCGCCAAATATCGCTATCTACCTGTTTAGCATGCGTCTGTTCACCAACATGATTCACTCACGTAGGCCAATGCAGCTTATTTCAGACTCTGTTCGCCAAGAAGACAACCTAGTTGATTACTTCATCGACAATGTCGGCGATGTTGAAAAAGAGATTAACGGGCTTGCCGCTGAGTACAATGCAGCTAACCCAGACAAAATGATCAACATTTACGAAGTTAAATGGCAAATGATCATGTACGCAAACGGCGCTGTATGCCTCACTCCCTTTATGGAAAGCACTTGGAATGAAGGTGATATGGTCACCTCACCCGAAGACGCCCTACTTAAGCATTGGCAGCTTTTCAACACGCAGATGGTCAGCAAGTTCAATATTGATGAAGAGTGGGCTCTAAATCCAACCTCGATTGAAGAGCTGATTTATGAAGTGCCATGTGAATGGAAGTGTAACCAGGAACATAAAGCTTAATCGGGTTCATACCCATGATGAGCTTATAAGATACAAAAACGCGCCGTTACAGAAGTCACTGTAACGG
>NZ_JBFRMS010000010.1:100017-100324 GCF_041470505.1 Vibrio sp. 10N.261.55.C5 | reverse complement strand
CTGTAACGGCGCGTTTTTATATGTATAGATCTTTAAACTGGAGCTTTGTACAGCTTATTAGCGACGTGCTTTACCGCGGTTTTGGTGAATCTTAAGCTTCGCTTTCATCTTACGTTTTTCTGATGAACGGCTTTTGCTGCGACCACCACGATCGGGCGCTAGATCTTTTTCAAGGCTTGGTTCAAAGCCCTCTAGCCACTCTTGAGGCAAGCGCGTATCAAGTAATCGCTCAATGTCACCCAATAGGTAAGCTTCATCCTGACTCATCAAAGAGATCGCTAAGCCGCTGTTACCCGCACGGCCAGTA
>NZ_JBFRMS010000010.1:29686-99356 GCF_041470505.1 Vibrio sp. 10N.261.55.C5 | reverse complement strand
TGTTACCCGCACGGCCAGTACGTCCGATGCGGTGAACATAATCTTCTGCTTTAAATGGCATGTCATAGTTCACAACTTGTTCTAGCTGCTGAATATCAATACCACGAGCTGCCACGTCGGTTGCGATCAACGCACGAACTCTGCCTGACTTGAAATCGTCTAGGGCTTTTTGACGCGCACCTTGGCTCTTATCGCCATTGATTGATGCCGCTTTAATGCCGTCTAACTTAAGCTCTTTAACGAGAGCATCAGTGCCCTGCTTAGTCTTTGTGAACACCAACACTTGTTGCCAGTTTTTTGAACCAATCAAATACGCTAATAGCTCACTTTTACGCGACTTATCTACCGGGTAAACCATCTGTGTTACGGTTTCAGCGGTGCTGTTTTTTGGCGTAACTTGGATTTCACTTGGCTTCTGCATCATACGGTGTGCAATCGCTTTGATTTTGTTATCAAACGTTGCAGAGAAGAACAGAGTTTGACGCACTTCGTTCATGCGAGAAAGAATACGCTTGATGTCAGGCATGAAGCCCATATCTAACATACGGTCAGCTTCATCCAGTACCAGTACTTCCGTTTGGCTCAACATGATGTTTCTAGTGAACATGTGATCAATAAGACGACCAGGCGTCGCGACAAGAATATCTGCGCCACCGCGTAAGTTATCAGTTTGCACCTTCATGCTAACGCCGCCGTAAGCCACCACGACTTTAATGTCGGTGTCCTTTGCGTAGCTAGTTAAGTTATCGAAAACCTGTTGTGCCAATTCACGAGTTGGCACTAATACAAGCGCACGAACGAGCTTAGGGTTCGGAATAACGTTGTCTTTTGTCTCGATTAATCTTTGAATAATCGGTAAACCAAACGCAGCCGTTTTACCTGTACCCGTTTGAGCACCAGCCAGTACATCTTTGCCTTCTAATACCAATGGAATTGCTTGTTCTTGAACACTGGTAGGAGCCGTAAAATTAAGCTCAGACAACGTGGCAAGAAGATACTCAGATAATCCTAGTTGGTTAAAAGATTTTGTAGATTCAGACATAGTATGATGCTCAAAGATTAAATAGGCGCGGATTGTAGCAAACCTGCATTACGCTGTTTACCTTTCCTTTTGATTTTTCTTCATTTGAAGCGCATTAAACTGCTTAGCTTCCTCTAAAACGTTGGGATAAAGCTCATTAAAGTGACACTGCAACGTATCATAGTGACGTTCGAGGTCATCGTAACATGCCTCGAGCATACCGAGCTTAGGCCTTCTCAACGCCATTCGCTGCAACACCACCTCTATAGATGACATGTCTTGATAGCTCTCTAACCATCTATGCTCAGCCATTTTCTGATGAACCATAACGAAATTTTCAGGCCAGTGTGGCTCTTGATGTTCAAAGATCTGCTCATGGCTATCTAAACAAAAACGCTCTAATGTCTGCTGTGAAAACTGATCCCAATGATTGGCTAAGCAGTGATCCCAAAATACATCGAGTGCGATAGGCGCAAAGCGTCGTGTTTGGTCTGAGAAAAGTGATTTTGCAGAACGAGATACATCATGACGATCAGTATAGCTATCAACAAATCGATGAAGCCTAATACCGTCAGAAAGGGAATCAGAATAGTGTTTATTAGGGTCGCCTTTAATAAAATCACCTAACAGGTTACCTGCTAAGTTGCTGTTACAGTGCTTGGCGATGTGAAGGTGTGCGAGAAAGTTCATTGAACCTCATTAAAGTATCGAGAACTAAGTAACATGGTAAACGTACTCGTTTATCTTCGCGAACTTTAATGAGGATAGTTTTGGTATGACGTGTGAGCGAATACGATTTGCTCAGTTTAGAATTGTTTGCTTTGAGAAGCTTTAGCTAAGAAAACTTTTAGCTTTAAAACGTTTCAGTTGAAACTGAATTAAAGATCTTAAAAGCTTAGTTCGAAGACTTGAAAAGCTCTTCTGCTAACTGTTTCACTGTCTGCTCATAGTCAGACAAATCAATGCCAATTTCCATAGCATCTAACAACTCTAGACTTTCGTCATTATAAGATTGGTCACTCATTGTGCCCCCTCTATTCCTTGATGTGGACATGATGTCCGATTAACTAGTGCACCATCTTGGACTTATATTATGTCACTTTGATGAACGCACTCTACTCTACCCATTCCATATTCATAGCTTAAAGCTACTCGCGATCATTAACGCTTTTTTGCGCTAAAGGGGTATACGCGAACGACATATGTACTGCCACCTTACACCAAGTACAACAAATTACTCTATAAATTTTGAAACCGATCATGGTCAAACGTTTGCTTTGCTCATTTGAATGCTGACACGCCCCTTTGTGTAAATATTAATTTACAGTGGATGCTTTTAATTACAATAAGAATTGCATTTGGAATTAAACTCAATCAGAATACTTCAAAATCGAGATATTCTTTGGGTTTATGCGCTTAAGCTAGAAGAATTACAATGAAAACACACCCTAACGTAAAGAATTATATACAATGAATAAATCAAAGGTTTTTGGTAGTACTTTGATCATTGCAGGCACAACCATTGGTGCTGGCATGCTCGCTCTTCCACTTGCTTCTGCAGGTATTGGCTTTTCAACTTCACTTTTCTTGATGCTGGGTTTATGGGCGTTAATGGCTTTTACTGCGCTATTAATGGTAGAGCTTCACCAATTCGCAGAATCTGACGCTACCCTACACACGTTAGCTCATACCATTTTGGGGACAAAAGGAAAGTGGATTGCGAGCTTCGCGGTGATGTTTCTTTTCTACGCTCTGTGTGCGGCATACATAGCTGGCGGCGGTGCGCAATTTAACCAACGAATTTCGGATATCGCGGGTATCGAACTTAATGCTCAAATCACCACGCTTCTATTTACCCTATTAGTTGCCGGCGTTGTTACGATTGGTACACACAGTGTTGATAAAGTTAACCGCGTTTTGTTTGGCTTAAAGCTTATCGCGATGGTTTTGGTACTCAGCTTCCTAGCGCCAAACATTACCTCTCAATACTTAATGAGCATGCCTTTACAGCAAGGCCTGATTGTTGCGGCTATTCCGGTTGTGTTTACCTCTTTTGGTTTCCACGGCAGCATCCCATCAATTGTTCGATACCTAGATGGTGACGTTCGTTCTTTACGTAAGGTAATGATTATTGGCTCGGCACTGCCTCTGGTTATCTACGTTTTCTGGCAAAGTGTTACTTTGGGCGTGATTAGCCAAGAGCAGTTGTTGTCTGACACAAGCTTGGGCGCGCTATTAGTCTCGCTATCGCAAACGGTTCATCAATCCAACCTAAGCGTGATCGTCGGTGTGTTTGCAGACCTTGCACTGCTGACATCTTTTATTGGTGTGAGCTTGGGCTTATTTGAATTCATGGGCGACTCACTGAACAAGAAACTAGGTAACGCAAAACGTGTTAAGACAGCTGCTATCACCTTCTTACCGCCACTGGGGTTTGCCTTATTTTACCCACAAGGCTTCATCATGGCTTTAGGCTACGCAGCCATTGCACTTTCAGTGCTCGCGATTCTGTTACCAACAGTGATGGTCTACAAGGTTCGTTACACTGATTTCTCTGTCAAACCACAATCTTCAGAAGCCAGTTACCAAGTGTTAGGCGGTAGCAAAGCGTTGTTTTTAGCAGGTAGCGTTGGCGTATTTATCATTGCGATTCAAGTTCTTATTTCAGTAGGGTTACTGCCTTCTTTAGGCTAATAAACCTATACAGAACTAATTTACTTGATTCAGATCTCATAAATGACATATCACTATCATTGATTTTCACAATTAGTTGATTGAAGTCACATTTTTATTGAGGTCGGTTATTTAGAGTCCACGGTAAAGGATTTACCGTGGAGTTTTTATGAAAGAAGTACAATTTCGAACGATAGACAAACTGTTTATTAAGATGTCGATCAACGACAAGTTTTGGGTCATTTTCTTAATCTTTTTTGCCGCTCTGGCAAGCCTAGCTGGACTGAACTACGTCAACAAAATGGAACACATTGACGTAACTGCAAAACAGCAGGTCGAGTATCAACTGCAAGGCATTTTATCAGCATCAGATTCCCCGGCATCTGTTCGCTCTGTTAGCCAGCAAACTCGCGCTCAACAAACCACTATTTCAAATAATGGTTCTGTGACTGCCACAGCACTCGCACAAGATGGCAACTACTACTCACTTACCGTTTCAACTAACGATATACAGAATCAAAAGCAGCAAGCACTGTACACTTTATTACTGAGCTTCTTGTGGTGTGTGCCTTTTGGTCTTTTCTGTTACTGGGTAGCGACTTTCCTAGGCGGCGCACTTTGGGTTCTTTATTCAACGACTCAAAAGATTGGTGATGGTGACTTAACATCACGCCTTGGCTTCCACCCTGGCCGTGATGAGTTCGGCACGATTGGTTGTGCGCTTGACCGTTCAATGGACACGCTTAGTGAGTTAGTCAACAACGTAAACCACAGTGCAGCAACGCTAAGCGAAACATCGGCTTCTTTCGAAACTGAGATGAAGCGCAGCGAAACACAAATCATGAGCCAAAATGCCTCTCTAGACTCTGTAGCGACAGCAATGGATCAGATGACAGCTTCGGCAAATGAAGTCTCTAACATCTCTGCACGCTCAACTGAACAAACAGAACAAGACGCGCAGCAAATCAACGATAGCCACGCGAAGGTTCAACAGGCAATCTCGGAAATCACCACCCTTTCTTCTTTGATTGAGCAAACCTCATCTTCTGTTACTAGCTTGAATGTGAATACGAGCCAAATTAACGAGGTCATCACGACGATCAATGCTATTTCAGAGCAAACTAACTTACTTGCTTTAAATGCCGCGATTGAAGCCGCTCGTGCGGGCGAGCAAGGCCGAGGTTTCGCTGTTGTTGCTGATGAAGTAAGAACACTGGCAAGCCGCACTCAGTCGGCTACTGTAGAAATCCAAGCGATGATTGAACGCTTACAGCAAGAGAGCCAAAATATCGCGAAGATCACCGAACAGACGGTTGACCAAGCGCAAACCAGTAGCCAGTTGATTTCAAACATTGGTCACGACGTAAACTCGATTGCAGATTCAGCTCAAGCACTAATGGACATGAGTATCCAAATCGCAACATCAGCCGATGAGCAAAGTAACGTTGCCAATACGATTGCAGCAGAGCTTAACGATATTCGAAGCCAATCCGATGTGATTAAAGACGTGGCTCAGAATTCTTCAAATGGCGTATCTAGGCTAACAGAAGCGTCGGTTTCTCTATCTCAGACATTGGCACGCTACCGAACTTAAGGATCAACTGGTGAACTAGCGGCGTGAATTGAAAACAAACTAATGAGGACTCGTAATGGGTCCTTTCTTTTTGGCTTTTGTTTAATAACATTACAAGAACCATGGTCAATAACGATGACATTATCAATTACCATGAAGCAAGTCGCAAAGGAGAGATTAAGAAGTGTCAGAACTGTCTAATATTCGAGCTTAGGAGTAATCTAATTGAACGGGTCTTTTTTCGCTTACCCCCTTGCTGCAGGTGACACATAATGAATAAAACAGAAACACCAAACACCGACGACATTACATGCCCTTTATGCCAACACGACGAGTATCTGCTTTCAGAAAGTGGAGAAAAGTTTACTTGTGCATCTTGCGGTTTCCACACCAAACAATTTAGTAAGGTAGTCAGCCTTCAACTAAGCTCTACCCCACCAAAGCTGCAGAATTCGATATACCACCATTTGAGCAGTGCTTGCCATTAATCCAAACTGAAATTTCTTCTAAACTGTAGATATCCTGAGTCGCGAGTTCTGCTGAGTCGGCTTCGGGATCTACGATTGCTTCATCAATACTCGGGCGTAATCGAAACGATTGGATACCCGCGCGAACACCAGCCTCAATCCCTTTCAACGTATCATCCACGTAGATGCACTCATTTGGCAGAAAGCCCATGTTCATGGCCGTGTACATGATTAGATCAGGCTCTGGCTTCCAGCTGTTAGCATCAAAAGCTGAGAACACTTTGCCTTTGAAGTCGTCTAGCATGCCTGTCATCGCCAATGAAGATTCAACTCTAGATTTTGGTGCATTGGAAGCGATACAAAACTCGATATCTTGTTGTTTGAGAAATTCAATAAGTTCGATAGCTCCATCCATCGGCTTTAAATGACGCTGGAACAGTGCTTCTAATTCAGTGCGATATAACGGTTCAAGTGTATCAATCGAGATAGATAGCCCATGACGTTCTTGTGTATCCATTAAGATGTCGGCTAGCTTCCCGCCTTGAAAGTGCGCATAGCAGTCGTTGACGTTTAGCTCCGCCCCAAAGCCAGTGAAAACGTTCACCAAAGCCTGGCAGCACAGCTTTTCACTATCGACAAGTGTTCCGTCACAATCGAAAATCACACATTTAGTCTGTTCTAACCGCATAGGTATCTCACTCAGATTGAATCCAAGTTTTATCCTATAGTGTTCTTTCAATGCGCGAGATGATTGAGGTAACAGTTTGCAGATACAGGCTTATTTCTCTTCGCGAAATATGGAGTTGATCACTTTATCGCTCGACATAAGCAACAGTTTTCATCAAATGACCCCAGATTCTACGAAATCAAAGACTGCGAGGTTTACATAAGTGACTCAATTTCAGGGGAAATATAAATCACTACTTCCTAGCCGGATCGTGGTGAATAGATAAAGAAGCCAAGACGTATAGGCCACTCAGATAAAGCAACGGTTAGCTAACAACCGACTCTTCTAAGACCTTAGCTTCAAACGAAGGTGAAGACGCATATTCTATAGTTCCAGTATCGGGATACGAATCTCGGATAGCGACAAACTCGGGTAAGTGTTTCAGTAGCAATTTAGTCAGCTGAGGATCAAACTGGTAGCCACACTCTCGCTCGAACAAATCGACCACCATCTCTAACGGCCACGGTTCTTTGTAGCAACGTGCACTAAGCAGCGCATCAAACACATCGGCTACGGCAGTGATACGAGCAAACAGGTGTATTTCATCACCCACTTTTCCATTCGGGTATCCAGCACCATCCCAACGCTCGTGATGTTCGTTAGCAATGATTGCCGCGAGGTTGGTAATATCACCCGCTCCGCTCTTTAGTAAGTTATAGCCAGCCGTAGTATGAAGCTTCATCACCTCCCACTCTTGGTCGGTTAATTTCCCAGGTTTATCCAAGATTGATTCAGGGACTGAAATCTTACCCACATCGTGCATTGGGCTGATGATCTCAATCATCTCGACCTCGCGATGGCTCAAGCCACGATACTTAGCAAGCAATGCAGACAACTTGGCTACACGCTTAACGTGATTACCTGTTTCGCCAGAGCGGGTTTCAATCGCTTCACCGAGAACATGAATCATATCCTTTTGGATATTCAAGGTCTGTTTCTGAAGCTTTAAGATTCGTTTGTTCTTATTGGCCAACTCTTTCTTTTGGCGCAGAGTGACAAATTGCATCAAGATGATCAGGCTCAAACCCGCAATCACCATCGATAGCCCTAATAACAACTGGAAGTTTTTACGAATAAAGGATGAAGGCTCGTTAATGAATACCGCTTCGTCAGGTAACGCGTTTGCACTAATCCCGTATCGCTTCATTGCAGGGTAATTAAATACAAAACGCTTAGTGTCTCCGGGAGTTAACGGTGTCGTAAAACCCAGAGGAAGGTATTTATCTAATGCATCGACAGCCTCTTCACCCATGCTTTGTGAGTGATTAACGTAACCACCGAGTACATCACCCGAAATATAGAACTGCCACAAAGCAAACACCGGAGCGGCACTCGCTTTTGACAACGTATCCGCAATCTCTTGGTAAGTGTGATAAACCCCTTGCTTTAACTCGGTGTTGTAATGACTGAGCAATACCGCATCGTCCGCAGAGATCCCTTCCAAAAATTGGCTCGTATGCTCCAGCGACAAGTCGCGAATTTCTACGAGATTGATATTTGAAAATTCAGCCATCATTTTGTTCATTTCTTTATGAATCAATTCAGACGTGACACTGTAATCATTTACAAAATAGAGATTCTTTAGATTAGGTCTTAATTTGGAGATCAGCTTAATATTAACGTCTATCTGATCGTTCTCGTAAAGCACAGTTGCTCTGTCAGACACCGCGTACATGTCGGTGCTGAAATCATTGATGCCGGCTGCAACGACAGGTGTGGAGCGATCAATCAAATTAGGCAGAGATTCAAGAAAATTGGCTGCGTTATCGTCCGTCGCAATTACGCCATCAAATTTATAACCTGCATACTTCGCACGTAAGTAGTTCGCGAGAGAGTCGTAATACTCTGGGCTGTGGACACGCTTTGAATCCAAATACTCTATTGAGAGTTTAACTTCGGTTTGAGACTGGCTGAACGCACTGTCTATCCCTTTTTGGAAGTCAGCAGTCCATTGATAAGAAGGTTCGTATGAGTGTAAAACTAGGATGCGTTTAATATCCCAGTCGTTAGCAAAACAGAGTGAAGAATAAGCGCTAACACATAATACAGCGATTGATATCAATAGCTTGTACATACAATACCCTTTAAATAAGACGGGGTATTGTACTTAGATTAACGCTTTGTCAAAGAATCTTTAGTTCTCGATCCATACTTTATCGCAAGAAGCATGATCTTGTGCCCAAAAATCGTGTAACTGCTTAGCAAAGTTGTTGATACTTTGACCATTTTCAGCAACGACATCCGAGATCAATAGGGAACCATCCGCTTCTGTGACGATAGCGCTCGCCACAACTTCACCGTTTTGAGTACCAATATATAATACATGATCGTCAGAAAGCATAATTTGGCTCAAGAACTCAAGCATGTGTGCCCTTTCGATTTCATCTTGGTAAACGCTTGCTTGGTTGAGTGAAAATAGCACGGTCAATTTATGGAAATCGACTTTATGCAGTTCATCAATTTGGGAAGGAGTTTGATCTTGTGCTAGGAGTTGGTATGTCTTGGATGGAAGTTTGCTTTGATAAAGTTCACGGCCGAGGAGGCTCTCTTTTGCGGGGTAAGCAATATCGAGCTGACTAAATAGCCATTGGTTTTTCTTGTGTGCAATTTCAGGTATTTCGTTATTCATTCTTTTAGTACCTACGGTTAGTATCCCCAAATATCGCAGTTATTTGGAAGACATACGGTCGGCTGAGGTGCCGAGCTACAAGCAGAGAGCATACAGAGCATGACCAAGGCCAACAAGTACTTTAAATGCTTCATATTTTTCATTATCCAACAACATCCTTTAAGAACTTAACGAAAAGCTCTACACTCGTATCCAAGCTTTCAATATCCTTATAGTAAACAGAACTATATAAATAAAAAGGACTTCTTATGAAAAAAGCCTTAATAGCAGCAGGTATCGTGACAATGTTAGCTGGCTGTTCGGACAACGAGGTTGGCGACGTCTCACTGGGTTTCTTCACAATGAAGGATATCAAGATGTCTTCATTAGATGACGATAAGATCGCGGGTGTTACCTGTCATATCGCATCAATCGAAGCAAACCTTAGCCTTTCTGATCCAAGTGATAGCTCTATATCTTGTCGTCAAACAGGTGAAATTACACCAGAAATGATTGCTCAAATAGACAAGAGTAAGTCTGGCGAAGTGGTATTCAAGCAATCGAAAAGTATCTTCTTTAAAACAATGAAGGTTCGTCGTATCTACGATGCAGAGAATCAGTCGCTGCTCTACTTGTCTTACACCACCAAAGAAACAGAAGGTAGCTTCAAACACAGCCTTTCAACTGTTCCACTATGGGGTACAGAGGCTTACGTTGATCCAGCGACGTTAGTACAGCCAACCGAGTAGTTTCAAACATATAGTTAGTTGAATCACCTGTACAGACATTGTGCAGGTGATTCAAAATGTAATAAAAATGAAAGAAACAGAAACAAAATGTGATATCATGCGGCAAAATTTTTTCACTGTATTTTTCATATGAAGTTTCCTGGACAGCGTAAATCTAAGCACTACTTTCCAACTCACGCACGTGATCCGTTGGTCAACCAAATTCAACAAACGCCTAAGCTTCACCGCGCAACGATTGTGGGTGTTGGCCAAACGATTGTTGATATCGAAGCCCGTGTTGACAACGAGTTCCTAGAAAAATACGAGCTGAGTAAAGGTCACTCACTGGTATTGGAAGAAAGTAAAGCAGATGCGCTGTATGAAGAGTTAGTTGAGCGCGGTTTGATCACGCATCAATATCCTGGCGATACTATCGGCAACACACTGCACAACTATTCCGTTCTTGCGGACAGCAAATCTGTCCTGCTTGGCGTAATGTCTAAGAAGATTGAAGTTGGCTCATTTGGTTATCGTTACCTTTGCCGCACTTCTTCTCGTATGAATCTAAACCACCTTCAAACTGTTGATGGTCCAATTGGTCGTTGCTACACGCTTATTTCTGAAGATGGCGAACGTACGTTTGCAATCAATGAAGGCCACATGAACCAACTTCTTCCAGAAAGCATTCCTGAAAAAGTGTTCGAGAAAGCGTCTGCATTGGTTGTGTCGTCATACCTAATGCGTGGCAAACCTGAAGATCCGATGCCAAAAGCGGTACAAAAAGCGATTGAATACGCGAAAGCGCACAATGTGCCTGTTGTACTAACACTTGGTACTAAGTATGTGATCGAAGGCAACGCTGAATGGTGGCAAGAATACCTGAAAGAAAACGTAACCATCGTCGCGATGAACGAAGATGAAGGTGAAGCGCTAACGGGTGAAAAAGATCCTCTATTGGCTGCTAACAAGGCACTTGAGTGGGTTGACCTAGTTCTATGTACTGCAGGCCCTATTGGTCTATACATGGCAGGTTACACTGACGAACCAGCGAAACGCGAAACCACACTGCCATTGTTACCGGGTAACATCCCTGAGTTCAATAAATACGAATTCAGCCGTGCGATGCGTAAGCAAGACTGTAAAGACCCAGTAAAAGTGTACTCTCACATTGGCCCTTACCTAGGTGGCCCACTTGAGATTAAGAATACCAATGGCGCTGGCGATGGTGCACTTTCAGCACTACTTCACGACATGGCAGCAAATAGCTACCACCACGTGAATGTACCAAACTCAGAGAAACACGAGCACACTTGTCTAACTTACTCTTCACTGTCTCAAATTTGTAAGTACGCAAACCGTGTAAGCTACGAAGTGTTGACTCAGCACTCTCCTCGCCTTTCTCGTGCATTACCTGAACGCGAAGATAGCTTAGAAGAAACATACTGGGATCGTTAATCGACCATATTAGGCAGTTACCTCTTAAAGGTTAACGCCAAGTGAGATTACCCATTCCTTGAAGGGCTGCTATATGCAGCCCTTTTTGTATTCAACGCCAATATAATTGCAACTGAAGGTAATCAGAACGAATATTTTGCTCGTTTAAGATTTGATCTCGCGCAATGACTCTTTAGATCTGTTATCTTCCAGCACATAATTCGTGTGGTTTGCCTTTACTTGGCAAATTTATACAGTACTATCGCCACGCAAACGTTTACGTACCGCCTTTCGGTTCTGATATAAGGATCAAATATGCTGTCTGATATTGATATTTGTCGCTCTACTCCCCTTAAAAACATCAGTGAGGTTGCCAAGCAAGCTGGCCTGCACCACAACGAACATCAGCCATTAGGGCAATTCAAATCTAAAGTGTCTCTCACGTCACTTGAACGCCTCGCCAACCAACAAGATGGTAAATTAGTCGTAGTCACGGCGATCACACCGACACATCTTGGTGAAGGCAAAACCATCACTACTATCGGATTAGCACAAGGCCTCGCAGAGATTAACCAATCTGCAATGGCCTGCATTCGCCAGCCTTCAATGGGTCCGGTATTTGGTGTAAAAGGTGGCGCTGCGGGTGGTGGTTACTCTCAAGTTGCCCCTATGGAACAATTAAACCTGCACCTGACGGGCGATATTCATGCTGTTACGGCCGCTCACAACCTCGCCTCTGCCGCCATTGATGCACGTTTGTATCATGAACAACGGGAAGGCTTAGAGGCGTTTGAAGCGCGTTCTGGCTTAAAAGCCTTGGATATTGACCCAGGCAGAATCGTTTGGCGACGTGTACTTGACCACAATGATCGCGCACTACGCATGATCACGGTTGGCAAGAACGAAGCAGACAAAACAATTAACGGCTTTGAGCGAGAAGATGGATTTGATATCTCAGCTGCTTCAGAGCTAATGGCCATTCTTGCTCTAGCCAATGACCTTCAAGATTTGAGAAAGCGCATCGGACGAGTGGTACTTGCCTACAACAAACAAGGCTTGCCGTTGACCGCAGATGACTTCAACGTTGCAGGCGCAATGACCGTAACCATGAAGGATTCTATTGAACCAACATTGATGCAAACCCTTGAAGGCGTTCCTACCCTAATTCACGCCGGGCCTTTCGCGAACATCGCACATGGTAACTCTTCAATTATTGCCGATAAAATAGCGTTAAAGCTGAGTGACTTTGTGGTAACTGAAGGTGGTTTCGGCTCAGACATGGGCTTTGAGAAAGCGTGCAACATAAAAGCGAAAGCGTCGAACAAGAAGCCCGATTGCGCTGTGGTTGTTGCAACATTACGTGGATTAAAGGCCAACTCTGGTTTATACGATTTGAGACCGGGCACTCCATTACCAGATTCAATTTTTAATGATGACCAAGACGCGCTAATTGCAGGCTTTGAGAACCTAAAATGGCACATCAACAACGTTAAGCAATACCAAGTGCCTACAGTTGTTGCGATTAACCGATTCCCACAAGACTCAGCGCAAGAGCTCGATGCTTTGAAGCAGATGATCACCGACTTCGATCCAAGCGTTAGCGTTGAAGTAAGCGAAGCATTTGGTCAAGGTGGCGAAGGGGCAACTCAACTGGCTCACGCTGTAGTAAAAGCTTGCCAAAAACAGAGTGAATTTAAGCCTTTGTATCACTCAGAGCAAAGCCTAGAAGAAAAGCTGATGGCAGTTGCTGAAGTTGGCTATGGCGCGGCAAGTATTTCGCTATCTCCACTGGCTAAAAAACAGCTGGCTGAATTCAAACTTCATGGCTATAGCGACCTATCGGTTTGTTTGGCAAAAACACCACTATCAATCTCGACAGAAGCACACGTAAAAGGTGCACCAACCCAATTTGACGTGCCTGTTAGAGAACTAAAATTGTGTGCTGGTGCTGGCTTTATTTACGCGTTGTGCGGCAATGTAATGACCATGCCAGGCTTGCCTGACAAACCGGCGTTCATGTCGTTAGATATTGATAGTAATGGAAATATCGTCGGCCTAAGCTAGCTGCCCTTAGTTAGATAATCGGCAATTAATCGCGATTAATTTAGCTTAGGTTTCGGAGCTGTGTTCTATATTGAGCAATCATTTACTAACGAAGTGATTGCTCAACAATCAAGCTTAACTGCAAAAAGTTGCACTTAAATCGTAGTTATATGCGAATCTTGTCTTAACTTCTCGGTCAAGATCACATTAAAAACCCTATAAAATATATAGTATTGCGCTGATTCTTTGAGGACAGTGATGAATACAAGTATAAAAAAACTAGTCAGCCAATTTCTATGTACCATCTTTGCCCTAGGACTAGTCCCTGCCCTCTACATCAATTCTGAACTTGACAGAATTGATGCTCAGCACACTCTAAATATTAAGCAGTCTAGCCAAAATCAAATCGAATACAGCTTTCATGAACTCGCTGTTATTGTTGAGCAAATCTCTAACTCTGTTCCTTCAATCGCCGACTCTCAAACACTACTCCGAGCGATTCGAGAACCTTCTATTATCCATAAAGAAACCCTGCAAGATCTTTGGGTGATGTTAGCTCGTGGCCAAAAATACTATTCCCAGCTTCGTTACCTCGATCTAGCTGGCAACGAAGTGTTTCGCGTTAATTATAAAGCCAATCAAGCAATCGTGGTTCCAGATAGTGAACTGCAGAACAAGTCTTCGCGTGATTACTATGAGGTACTACAGCAATTAAAGATTGGTGAGATTAGCTCTCGCGGTATTGATCTTGAAGTCGAAAACGGAGAGATCGTTCGCCCTTTGATTCCAGCGCTACGCATTATGACGCCAGTCGCTGAAAACAACCGCATTATTGGTTACTTCATCGCAAACCTGAACATGCTTGAGATTTATAAGCGCCTTCACTATCAAATTGGTGCATCTTCTGCTGTTCCTATTATTCTCAACAAAACCGGACACATAATCATGGGGCCGGATCCTACGGAATCTTTCGGACATGTAATTGAATCACGTTCAGAGCAGACTTACGCAAAGTTATACCCTGAGCTTTGGACTGCGATTCAAGACAAGACATCTTCGAGCTATTTCGATGGTGAGAACTGGTATTTTCATTCCGACATCAGCCCTAAAATCAAACAGTTTGAAGGCCCTATTTACATGGTTCTTCACATTGAAAATCAGCAGTTCAGCAGTCAATACCGAGAAGAAAAACAAGCGATCGTCGTTCAGATCATCACCTTGTCTTTCTTGATTTCGATGATCTCCGCTGGCTTCGTATTGTGGAACAGCAACCACAAGAAGAACAGTATCGAGAGCCAACTTGCTAAGGCCGCAATGAATGGCATGTCTGCCTTGGTGATTACCGACAGAAACAACCGAATCATCAAAGTAAACCAAGAGTTCACCCGTGTGAGTGGCTACGAGTTAGAAGACGTAAAAGGCCGCCAACCGTCCATGTTTGCCTCTGGTCGCTACAACGAAGAGTTCTACATCAAGATGTGGAGCATCATCAAAGAGAAAGGCATGTGGGAAGGCGAAGTGGTTAATCGTCGTAAAGACGGGTCTTTGATCACGGAAATATTGCGAATCCAAACCATTAAAGACTCGAAAGACGTGATTCAGTTTTATGTCGCTTCATTTGTGGATATAAGTAAACACAAAGAGCTAGAAAACAAACTGAGAAACCTGAGTGAAAAAGATGCCTTAGCTGGGTGTTGGAACCGCCGTAAATTCGATCTTGAGCTGCGAGATGAGTGCTCTCGTGTTAATCGTTACCCTACTCGCGAACAGTCTTGTTTAGCGATTTTGGACATAGACCACTTCAAACGCATCAACGACAGATTTGGTCACGATTATGGAGATCGCGTCATTCAAACCGTTGCTCAAGTATTACAACGAGAGTGCCGAGAAACTGATTTTGTGGCTCGTATTGGTGGCGAAGAGTTTGGCGTTATTCTGCCTCATACCACAACAGAAGAAGCTGAGTATGTACTTAACAGATTGAGAATCGCAGTCAGTATTGAGCTCGATAACGTGGTGACGGTCAGTGGTGGAATTACCAACCTGACCAACGACCCTGCTCTTAACTACAAGTGCGCCGATTTAGCACTTTATGAAGCCAAAGCAGCAGGTCGAAACAGTGTGTGCCTGTTCCTAGACAGCGAAATGAGCGAAATCGCCTAACAGAAAATCAGTATTGTTCCGCTAGGCTATTAGTTTGGCGGTTTAACAACCCAATCCTTGCAATCAGCTTGGTGCAGGATAGAACTCTAGTTTGTTCCCCTCTACCACTAGAATACAATCCATGTTCGCAGCATGAGCAGCCTGCTTACCTAGGTTCGTATCTTCAAACACAACACACTGCTTTGGCTGCAAACCCATACCAAAACACGCATCTAAGAAAGTATCCGGATTTGGTTTGTGATTCTTAACGTCTGTTGCTGTCACGAGAATATCGAGCTTACTCAAGATCTCTGTCTTATCCAGTAACTGTTCGGCACTTTTACGTTGACTGCCCGTTCCGACTGCAATCTTCTTGTTACCCAGATGCTCTAACAACAGAGAGTGAGTACAAGGGATAACGTCTCCTTTGTCTTCGATAGCCGCAAACGACGCCATTTTAAACGTAGAAACCGCTTGTGGGTCGAGCGATAAACCGTATTTGCTGTTCACCTCACCGGCTATCTTATAACTCGGCATGCCACCTAAGCTATGCAGCCAAGACGCTTCAAAATGAAAGCCAAACTCTTCAGCCGTTCGCTCCCACGCCTTTACATGTGCAGGCATTGTATCGATCAACGTACCGTCCATATCAAAGATTAATCCTTCATATGCCGTTAAATCTATTTTCATCACTACTACCACTCTTAAATAAAGTTACTGATACCATAACCAATATTCAGTATCATGGCGCCATATTACCGTTCAAAATGGATGTTTATGTTACAAATATCTAACTCTGTTTCGATTCAAGACTGGGAACTCCAGTTAACAGCGATCAGAGCACAAGGAGCCGGCGGTCAGAACGTCAATAAAGTATCGAGCGCGATACATTTACGTTTTGATATCAAGCACTCTACCCTACCTGACTTCTATAAAGAAAAGCTCCTCGCACACAAAGATAGCCGCATCACCAAAGACGGTGTGATTATCATTAAAGCGCAACAGTATAGAACTCAGGAACAAAACCGAGATGATGCTTTAGTGCGCTTGAAAGAATTGATCTTGGAAGCGACAAAGGTTCAAAAAGTAAGACGAGCAACTAAGCCGACGCGTGGCTCTCAGAAAAGACGTTTAGAAAGCAAAAAACAAAGAAGCACCACCAAACAGCTGCGTGGAAGAGTGAGCTGATGGCTTCATGCCCTCAGAGAACACATTACCCTAGAAGTATCTGTCAATTTGACTAACGAATCGATCTATTACGCTGTTTATTTGAAAGAAAGACTACTGCTTCTTTTTGACCGACAAAATCAGCTTGATCAACAACAGGCGCTCTTCGCTGGTCAGCAGACGACTGACCGCAGCTACATCTTCCGCTGTTACTTGTGATGCGCCAACAATATCAAGCACCACATCCAAATCCGTCACTTTTAAGGTTCTAGTGATTGAACGATACTGAGACATCTTGATGTCCGCCTCTCCGCGTTCAATCCTTTGATAGGTTTTTAAGCTCATTCCTGCACTCGAGGCTAACTTTTCTTGAGACAAGTTGGCTTGTTTCCTACGCTCAATCAGCGCCAATATTATGGGTTCTTGTGACATAAGCTCATCCTCAAAAGACAGTTATGTCCTAAATTCAGCAAGAAGCAGACCATATTGACTTGTGATGGTTTACATAAGCCATCAAAGGCATATTATTCGCTTGATAAAACCGTTACGTTTCATAAACCTTCACACTGATATCAGTTGTGAACGTACAGGCTAGGTAACTTGAGTATTCAAGTGTTGGGAAATAATTAAAAATTGCATATTGCGAATAAGAAAGACGTCAAATTGGAAATTGCGAATCGCTATACATTGGCATTTCCTTGCATTAGTCACGCATTAGAATCAGACAATCCCCGCCCAGAAATTATTGCAATACAACATAAGCTACTCACGTACAAAGAGGTGTTGCTGCACGGGAACATGTTGGAAGGTAAGGAATTAAAGCAAGCTTTTTCTGCATTGAACGAAAATGAAAAAGGTGTGGCTCAAGGTGGGATTAAAAGCATCAATGCTGCGATAAAAGAGATGGATGAGATTCTAGAAAGATACAGCCGTAAAGCGGTTATCGAGCTGAGTAACTAGTTCTACAAGCAACTAACCAACTGCACACCTGCACACCTGCAAAAGTAAAAAATAAAAAGTCGACGCTATCTTTAAATAAAGCGTCGACTTGTTCAAAACATTGAAGATCTAACGTTTAACTGCTTTTCTAACACCAGCAATCAACATCAGCATCCCTAGCAAACCAAATGAAATACCTCCGCCACTGCTACCAGAGCCAGTTGACGCACTTGTCCCAGCAACAGCAACTCGTTTTGCCTCTGTCGCGGTAAACTGGACAGTTTCCGTGCTATCATTTACCCCTTTAGTTACATCCGTAATCCAATCTTTATAATCATATACCTCTGTAAATACAGATGTTACGCCGATGTCATCACCGCAAGTAGTCGGCCCAAAACTCGTTATACCGACCTGTTCATATGTAGAGCCATTTTTCCAAAACACCGGACCACCAGAATCGCCTTGGCATGTACCCCCGTATAAGCCATTATTCGGTCCGTTACCGTTGAAACAAATTTGTTTATCAGTGACTAACGGACCGAAAACAGCTTTACAATTAAGAGTATCAACATATGTCAGGTCAACTTGTTGTAGCAATGTCGTACCATCAACATCAGTCTCGATGTCACCATGGCCAACTGCAACGAAATCATTCGCAGCATTAAGGTATGTATCAAATTGAGGGATCACAGTTTCAGCTGAGGATTGAAGGTTAAGAGAAGCTTCTAACTTTAAAATCGCAATATCATTTCTTAATAGTTGATTGATACTGTTTGAATAATCCGTTCGATAATACACCTCAGATACTCGTACTTTCTGGATGCTACCGTTAGGGAATAGAGAAGTATCTTCCAATTGAGGAACAACTACCGTGAAAAGTTGAGCATTCTCATCACCATAAATACAGTGTGCAGCAGTCAGTACATGATAGTTATCTAAAATTGTCGCACCACAGTAAGGGCCTGTTGAGTAAACACCGTCATAATCAATACGATCAATGAACAAGCTTGCCATCGAAGGAAATTCCGTGACTGAAGCGTCGCTACCATTCACAATATAGGGTGTTACACCCAAATCAGGAGTACTTTCGTCCGTGTTTTCCGTTGCCATAACACTTGATGTGTAAATTAATGGCGCTAAAAGCCCTAAAACGGCTTTACGAACCGGACTCATTGTATGGTTTACGTTCATAGTTAACTCCTTGTAACCCCTACTACTTATTTACAAAAATGATGAATTGTCACCATAACACGTCACAATCGTGATTATAGTAAGTATTTGTAACGATATCGCCACATATCTCATTTTATAAACGAATTTTAAGTAACCGTTGTTAGTGGGTAACGTTAAAAGCAATACGTTACCAAAGACATACGCTACCAAAATCAAAAAAGCCTACCGTTAGGCTTCCCAATAAAGAGAAGCAAACAATAGGCTTTCATTTAGCTTAGTGGTTTCTCTTAAAAGAGATTAGCCACGATAGTAACGCTGAGGTACGAATGGCATTTTTTCTACTGTCATTGGTAGCTTCTTGCCACGAACTTCAGCGAATACTTCAGTGCCAATAACCGCTAGGTCAGTACGAACGTAAGCCATAGAAACAGGCTTGCCCGCGTTAGGACCCGCAGTACCACTTGTTACAACGCCAATCTTGTTGTCTTCAGCATCGAACAGCTCAGCGCCTTCACGTACTGGTGCTTTAGTCTGACCAACAAGACCAACACGCTTGCGTTGAACGTCTTTAGTCGCGATTTGCTCAAGGATGATATCAGCGCCAGGGAAACCGCCTGCACGTTCACCGTCAGTACGACGCACTTTTTGGATACCCCATAAAAGGCTAGCTTCTACCGGCGTTGTTGTTGTATCTAGATCGTGACCGTACAGACATAGACCACACTCAAGACGAAGTGAGTCACGAGCACCAAGGCCAATCCACTCTACTTCTTCTTCTGATGTTAGTTTACGAGCAAGTGCTTCAGCGTGATCGTTCGGTACTGAGATTTCGTAGCCATCTTCACCGGTATAACCACTGCGGCTTACGATGCACTCTACGCCGTCGATATCGACTTTTTGAACATCCATGAACAGCATGTCTGCAACGCTTGGTTGGAAACGAGCCAGAACTTCAGACGCTTTCGGACCTTGAAGTGCTAATAGAGCGCGGTCATCAATCACTTCCATTTTTACGTCTGCAGGAAGGTGAGCCGTTAGGTGGTCGATATCTTGTGTTTTACACGCCGCATTCACAACAACAAGTAGGTGATCGCCAAGGTTAGCAACCATAAGATCATCCATGATGCCGCCCTGTTCATTAGTAAAGAAGGCGTAGCGCTGCTTACCAGAAGGCAGGTCGATAATATCTACTGGAACCAGAGATTCTAAAACAGCGGCTGCATTTTCACCGTGTAGACGCAGTTGCCCCATGTGAGAAACATCAAAAAGACCAGCAGCGTCACGAGTGTGTAAGTGCTCTTTCTTTACACCTAGTGGATACTGAACTGGCATGTCGTAGCCAGCAAAAGGAACCATTTTTGCGCCGACTTCAACGTGAAGTGCATGCAGAGGTGTTTTTAGTAGGTCTTGATTAGCGTGTTCTTGAGTCATTTTATTCTCCATGAAGCGTTGCAGGCTTTCCAAATCGAATCTGCCGCTTATATCTCTATTTAGAGTCGCCTCTAACGATATGGGTTAACGTTAGAAACAGTAGATAGTAAAAAGTGATGTCTTCTATATAGGCTTTTATTACTAGCGTTATAAAAACAGACAGCAGTACAAAAACTCTACAACTCACTTTCTAAGAATTCACTTCAGTAAACTTCAATCAACATGAGTAAACCGTGTTCACTATAATAAACAAGGCTGAGTCAGTTTTACACCCTTAACAAGATTAAAACGGCTCAAAATGTGACATTTAACAATTTAAAAACAATTATTCGATGCATACAAAAACGCGATATTGATGATTTTCACATCAATATCGCGTCATTTAGCAAACGTTAGAAACAAAAGCAAACGTTTGCATCCACTATAAGAAATTCGACCTTTGTTAATTTATTTTGCTGTCACCCACAAAATGAGCGCGTCTTCTGCGCTAGTCGAGATAAGCATGTGACCCATATTGGCATCGTAATACATGCTGTCACCTTCACTCATAGGCACCGGTTCGTAGAATTCTGAGTAGAACATCACATCGCCGGAGATAATCATTAGGAACTCTTCACCATCGTGGCGAACCCAATCGTTATACTCTTCAAAGGTGCGTGCTCTCACTCGGCTCTTGAACGGCATCATCTTCTTATTCGAAAGTTCTGTCGCGAGCAGTTCATGCTCGTAAGTCGGAGTTGGGTGAGGTTTGCCCTGACCTGCTTTAGTTAAGTCACGACGTCCTGTGGCAACCTTTTTTCTTGGTGGTTCAAAGAGTTGCGGCATATCAATTTGCAAACCCATAGCCAATTTCTGCATCGCTTGGAACGTCGGTGAGATTTGTTCGTTCTCGATTTTACTCAGCGTAGAGCGCGCCAAACCAGTACGTTGGCTCGCCTCTTCTAACGTAATGCCCAGCTTGCTGCGGATATCTTTAATACGCTGGCCGAGCCTAAGTGGTTCGATATTCTGATCTAACGTCTCTTTCGCCAACGTTAAAGATGGGTACTCATCATAAATGTCTTCTGACATAGGTCCCTCATTCATTTCTTACTTCCTGTCTATTGATTTCATTGTTGCATGAAGCGCTTTGTTGATTAAAGAGCACACAGGGAAATAAAGCGTGCTCCCTGTAGCAAAACGAGAAAATCTGTTTCCTATTGGAAATTTTTGTTGAAAATTGATTTTATCGGAGCTATGTTATCGACTTGTTAGATGAAGAGATGCTGCTTCAGCTTGCAGCAAGTGATAGATTTAACATTTGTAAGAGCTGTTTTTTACCCGAAATTTTTGGGAACCAATTCGTGCTGCATTGACCCTACAACGATCGCTTTGACGCTATGGTCGTATAAATAAGAAGCAACGCACTATTTATACACCTATATAACGCAAACGATACCGATGCAGAAATCAACGTAAGACCTAATGGACTATAAAAACAATCACCATTAGCTTAATGAAAGGTCTCGACAATGAACGCTTATCAAAACCATAGCTTAGACAGTTTTTTCTCTACGAACCTATCTGCGACTGACGACGCAGTATTTGCTGGAATCCAAGCAGAGAACACTCGTCAAAACGAACAAATCGAACTTATTGCTTCTGAGAACATCGTTTCTAAAGCAGTAATGCAAGCTCAAGGCACTTGCCTTACCAACAAATACGCAGAAGGCTACCCAGGTCGTCGTTACTACGGTGGTTGTGAGCACGTAGATACAGTAGAAGCTATTGCGATTGAACGTGCTAAACAGCTATTCAAGTGTGAATACGCGAACGTACAACCTCATTCAGGTGCTCAAGCGAACGGCGCAGTTAAACTTGCCCTACTTCAACCTGGCGACACTATCCTAGGTATGTCTCTTGACGCTGGTGGTCACCTTACGCACGGTGCACGCCCTGCGCTTTCAGGCAAATGGTTCAACGCAGTTCAATACGGCGTAGACCGCGACACTCTTGAAATCGATTACGAAGCGGTACGCGCTCTCGCTATCGAATGCCAACCTAAAATGATTATTGCAGGTGGTAGTGCTATCCCACGCGTTATCGACTTCGCTAAATTCCGCGAAATCGCTGACGAAGTTGGCGCTATCCTTATGGTAGATATGGCACACATCGCGGGTCTTATCGCGACAGGTGCTCACCCTAGCCCACTACCACACGCACACGTTGTTACAACAACAACGCACAAAACACTTCGTGGCCCACGCGGCGGTATGATTCTGACGAACCACGAAGACATCAACAAAAAGATCAACTCTGCAGTGTTCCCTGGCCTACAAGGCGGCCCACTCATGCACGTTATCGCGGCTAAAGCAGTGGCGTTTGGCGAAGCACTTGGCCCAGAATTTAATACTTATATTGATTCAGTGATCGACAACGCAAAAGTTCTTGCTGAAGTGTTGCAAACTCGCGGTTGTGACATTGTGACTGGCGGAACAGACACGCACCTAATGCTGGTTGACCTTCGTCCTAAGGGCTTGAAAGGTAACGTAACTGAAGAGGCATTAGAGCGTGCAGGGATCACATGTAACAAAAATGGTATACCATTCGATTCAGAGAAGCCTATGATTACCTCTGGCATTCGTTTAGGTACGCCAGCTGGAACCAGTCGTGGTTTTGGCACTGAAGAATTCAAACTTATCGGTGAATGGATCGGCGATGTACTTGATGGCTTAGTTGAAAGCCCTGAAGGCAACGCTGAAGTTGAGCAACGTGTTCGCAAGCAAGTTAAAGAGCTTTGCAAGCGCTTCCCTCTTTACCGTTAGACCGTTTTTAAGATTTAAATTAAAACCTCATAAATTTTTGGAGAATAAGCAATGGACAATACACTAAAGTTTGCAGACAGCCACGAGTGGGTAAAAGACAACGGTGACGGTACTGTAACTATCGGTATTTCTGAGCACGCTCAAGAGATGCTAGGTGACGTTGTGTTTGTTGACCTGCCTGACACTGACGACGAAATCGAAGCTGGCGAAAGCTTCTCTCTAGTTGAGTCAGTGAAAGCTGCTTCTGATATCTACGCACCAATCTCTGGCGAAATCGTAGAAATCAACGAAGAATTAGAAGATAGCCCAGAGCTAATCAACGAAGAACCTTATGAAGGTGGCTGGATTGTTAAAGTGAAGATGTCTGATGCGTCTGAACTAGACAACCTTAAAGATGCGGAAGAATACCTAAGCTCTATCGAAGAAGACTAATAGGTAACCTCATTACGATAAAGCTGCTCTTTTGAGCAGCTTAATTTTAGGGGCTAGCTCACGGCTCCAGAGAGAAAGTAGAACATATCATGACTGAATTACTTCAAAGCCAATTACTGAAAGACCTGGGTACTCAAAACGAGTTTGTTGCTCGTCATAACGGCCCAAATAAAGCAGACCAGCAAAAAATGCTTGAAGCGATCAACGCGACTAGCTTAGAAGCACTGATCGACGAAACGGTTCCTGCACAAATCCGTCTTGAAAAACCAATGACACTTGCTGCTCCATTGAGCGAAATGGACATGCTGACCTCTCTTAAAGAGATCGCTAACCTAAACCAAGTGAAACGTACTTTCATTGGTCAAGGCTACTACAACACATTCACTCCAAACGTTATTCTACGTAACGTTTTAGAGAACCCAGGCTGGTACACTGCTTACACACCATACCAACCAGAGATTTCTCAAGGTCGTCTTGAAGCTCTACTGAATTACCAACAAATGGTAATGGACTTAACTGGTATGGAAATCGCGAACGCGTCTCTTCTTGATGAAGCGACAGCGGCTGGCGAAGCTATGACACTGTGTAAGCGTGCAGGCAAAAGCAAGAGCAAAGTATTCTTCGTTGCTGACGATGTTCACCCTCAAACACTAGAAGTTGTTAAAACTCGTGCTGAGTACATCGGTTTTGAAGTAATGGTTGGTGCTCTTGAAACACTTCCAGAGCAAGACGTATTTGGTGCGTTGGTTCAATACCCTGGTACAACAGGTGAAGTTCGCGACCTAACAGACATCATTGCGAAAGCTCAAGCAAACAAGACTCTTGTAACGGTTGCAACTGACCTACTTGCTTCTGCTCTACTTAAGCCAGCTGGCGAAATGGGTGCAGACGTAGTTATCGGTTCAGCGCAACGTTTCGGTGTTCCTATGGGTTACGGCGGTCCACACGCTGCATTCATGGGTACTCGTGAAAAGCATAAGCGTACAATGCCAGGTCGTGTAATCGGTGTTTCAATCGATACTCACGGTAACCAAGCACTACGTATGGCAATGCAAACTCGTGAGCAACACATCCGCCGCGAGAAAGCGACATCGAACATCTGTACAGCTCAAGCACTTCTAGCAAACATGGCGTCTTTCTACGCGGTTTACCACGGTGCAGAAGGCCTACGTACTATCGCTCGTCGTACACACCACATGACAGCTATCCTAGCGGCTGGCCTGACTAAAGCGGGTTACGAGCTAACAAACAACAGCTTCTTCGATACCATCACAATCAACTCTGAAGAGAAGACAGATGCACTGTACGCGAAAGCACAAGCAGCAGACATCAACTTGCGCCTTCTTAAAGGTAAGATCGGTATCAGCTTAGATGAAACAACCACAGTCGACGACGTGAATGCCCTATTCGCTATCTTCGACGTGAAAGAAGACGTTCAAGCATTATCTTCTGACATTGCATCAAACGAGTTTGCAGCAATTCCAGAAAACTGCCGTCGTGAATCAGAGTTCCTAACTCACCCAGTATTCAACACGCACCACAGCGAAACGCAAATGATGCGTTACCTAAAACAGCTTGAGAACAAAGACTTCTCACTAACGCACGGCATGATCCCACTGGGCAGCTGTACGATGAAGCTGAACGCTGCTGCTGAGATGATTCCAGTAACATGGCCTGAGTTTGGTTCAATTCACCCATTCGCACCTCTTGATCAAGCAGCGGGTTACACAGCACTAGCGAAAGATCTTAAAGAGAAGCTATGTGAAATCACTGGTTACGACGATTTCTCACTACAGCCTAACTCTGGTGCATCTGGTGAATACGCAGGTCTAATCGCTATTCAACGTTACCACGCAAGCCGCGGTGAAGCTCACCGTAACGTTTGCCTGATTCCAAGCTCTGCGCACGGTACTAACCCTGCAACAGCATCAATGGTTTCTATGAAGGTAGTGGTTGTTAAGTGTGATGAAGATGGCAACATCGACATGACAGACTTAGCTGCGAAAATCGAGAAGCACAAAGAAAACCTATCAAGCATCATGATCACTTACCCTTCTACGCACGGCGTATACGAAGAGCAAGTGAAAGAAGTGTGTGAACAAGTACACGCAGCGGGCGGTCAGGTTTACCTAGACGGCGCGAACATGAACGCTCAAGTAGGTCTAACTTCACCTGGCTTCATCGGTTCAGACGTATCTCACTTGAACCTACACAAAACATTCTGTATCCCACACGGTGGTGGCGGTCCGGGTATGGGTCCTATCGGCGTTAAATCGCACCTAGCACCTTTCCTACCTGGTCACATCGAAAATGGTGTACAAGGTTCTGACTACGCAGTATCAGCAGCAGATCTAGGTAGTGCTTCAATTCTACCTATCTCTTGGGCTTACATCGCAATGATGGGCGAACCTGGCCTAACAGACGCAACGAAAGTAGCGATTCTGAACGCGAACTACGTGATGGAGAAACTACGTCCTCACTACCCTGTTCTTTACCGTGGCACTAACGGCCGCGTAGCACACGAATGTATTATCGATATTCGTCCGCTTAAAGAAGACACAGGCATCAGCGAAGAAGATATTGCTAAGCGTCTAATGGACTTCGGTTTCCACGCGCCAACTATGTCTTTCCCTGTAGCTGGCACACTAATGGTTGAGCCAACTGAGTCTGAAGATTTAGAAGAGCTAGACCGTTTCTGTGAAGCGATGATCGCAATCCGTCACGAAATGGCAGCAGTGAAAGCGGGTGAATGGCCACTAGACAACAACCCTCTAGTGAACGCACCGCATACACAAGTTGACCTTTCAGGCGCAGAATGGGATCGCCCTTACTCTCGTGAACTGGCTTGCTTCCCATCGAAAGCAACCAAGAACTCGAAGTACTGGCCTACTGTTAACCGTGTAGACAACGTATACGGCGACCGTAACCTAATCTGTTCTTGCCCAAGCATCGACAACTACGAAGACTAATTTTGTAGATTTTAGATAAACAAAAGCGAACCACTTGGTTCGCTTTTTTGTTTTTGGAGAATCAATCATTTCAAGCTGAGAGGTAAAGATCGCGCCAGCTAACCAACAATCCACATATAGACTTTCTATTATCGTTGTTGAATATCTAAGTTTTGGTTCTATTTGTAACGCCAGTAATAAACTTATCTACTTCCGGATAGAACTTGGCCGGATCGTTTTGCACCCAGTGGTTTGCGCCCTCAAATGAAACGTTGTCTAACGTACTAATAAACTCTTTCGCACGCTCACAACCCTCTAGGCTGTCAGCACCCCAAAAATATACTTTAGGTATGGATAAGTTTTCGAAAATTTGTCCCCAGCCAACCACGCCACGGATATCTTGAGTCGCATGTTGTCCGTAGATTTCACTGGCGGTTTGACCAAGAACCTCTGGCTCACATCTTCTAACTGACGAAAGATACTTAACACCTGCTCCGTGTCCCCAAGCCATGGGAAAACGTTTTGAGAAACCTTCTCCTTTCACCCAGTTCGCAAACTCGTCAGTGCTTAGTTCAGAATATGTATCTGCAATAATCTGGGATAGGATGATGCTTTCTTCGTGCAGTCCGCCTTCAGCATTAATGAAACCACGCACGATGCCTCTCGTGTCGTATTCACAAATCAACGTCGATGTATCGCCTCCCCAAGAGTGCCCAAGTAGAAAGCAACCATGGATGCTCAATAAGTCGAGTGCTTTCAATATTCGATTTGCTTGAGTTTCTGTTGAGTGGGATATATTCGAAGCAGGAGAATAGCCATAACCACACAGGTCGAACATGACTAAGTTGTAATTCGGTAGCCAGTCAAACACATCGGCAAAACATAAATGCGACTCACCCAACCCATGAATCAACACCAGTGTTTCCTGAGACTCTTTGATATCAGTCGACAAGCAATAAAGCTGATCACCATCGATCTCTAACCACTTTTCTATCAACACATTATCCTCACACTTCTAATCGCAGACTTTGGATTTATCTTAACGAATCCAACACGATAAGAAAGGTTAATTTGGTTAAGTTTTATAAACTTATTGACCTTACTGTAAGGGGAAGGTTTAAGGTCAACTCACGAGCTCAATATAACTAGGAAACGATTATGGGATGTTGCAATAAAGCGCCAAAAGGTGGAGCCCCTCTTGGCTTACTTTTAAAAGTCACGCTTGGAATTGGGTTATTTGTGTTTCTGCTGGCATTGTGGCAATAGGAGAGTTATCCAGCACTAGATTTGAAGCTAAGACGTGGCGGTATATATCAGAGCAACTTGAACTCAATAAATCCAATGCTTGACCCTATACGGTAAGGTGTTTATATTGTCGCCCGCCCAACGGGGCACATCCTAAAATGCACACCGGCCATCCTGCCATCATTCGTGTATTTATATTGGTGTTGTGAACTTCCATGCTAACGAAACTTCGTCCTTTTACTCGTGAATCGGGTGCGCTTATGCATCTTTCGATTCCAATCATTTTGACTCAAATAGCTACCCAAGCGATGGGATTTGTCGATACGACAATGGCTGGCCAAGTAAGCCCTGCTGATCTTGCCGCTATTGCACTTGGCACTAGCCTTTGGATCCCAGTGTTACTGCTACTGCGTGGCGTGATTATGGCGCTAACGCCTGTTGTCGCTTACCACCGCGGCGCACGTGACTTCCAAAGTATCTCTGTTGAATTCTTCCAGATGGTTTGGTTGGCATTAATCGCGAGTGTGCTACTTATCGCTTACTTGGTGAGTGCTAAACCGATCTTAGAATGGATTGGGGTAGCCGCTGAGATCATCCCTATCGGCAGTGACTATGCATTTGCCCTAGCCTTCGGTGTGCCGGGTATTGCCCTGTTCTACACTTTGAACGGCTTCTGTGAAGGGATGAACAACACCAAAGTACCAATGATCATTTCCGTGGTTGGTCTGTTGATAAATATTCCGGTCAACTACGTGCTTATCTACGGTAAGTTCGGCTTCCCTGAAATGGGCGCTGTAGGTTGTGGCTGGGCGACAAGCTTGGTGTACTGGTTAATGTCGGGAATGCTGTATTCCTACATCAAAGGCCATCATCACTACAAAACCATTATCAGCTTTGCAGACGCGAAGCCAAAAGCAAAAGAGATGCTTCACCTTCTAAGATTAGGTTTGCCTATCGGGATGAACATCGCGGTGTGTGGCAGTATCTTTGCGGTAATCGCTCTTATGATCGGCCGTATTGGTGCAGAGAACGTAGCAGCAGCACAAATTGCACTTAACATCTCGAGTCTGACTTACGTTATTCCAATGAGTATCTCGTTTGGCATTACGATTCGTGTTGGACACGCTTTGGGTGAAAAAGACGAACTCGGAGCGATTGAGCGCAGCAAAGTCGGTATCTTGGTTGCAGCGTTAATTTCATTGCTTTCGGTTGCGATGTTCTTGCTGTTCCCTGAGTGGATCATTAGACTTTACACAACCGACCCTACAATAAGCGCGACAGCAGCTGTATTGTTGACCTTTACCGCTATGTACCAATTCAGCGATGCATTGCAAACGTCTGCTAACGGTGCTCTGCGTGGCTATAAAGACACTAAGATCCCGATGATCTTAGCTATCGCTTCATACTGGGGCTTAGCACTGCCACTGGGCATGGTACTGGGCTTAACAGACCACATTGTTCCTGCAATGGGTGAAGAAGGCTTTTGGATTGGTATTCTAACGGGCTTGAGTGTTTCAGCAGCTCTGATGCTACTTCGCTTACGATACGTGATTAAGAAGCGTGACTTGCCGCCAGCAGATGCAGCAATAGCAAACTAAGAAAAATCATCAAACTAATACAAAAAAAGCGCGTTATTGCTACTCGGCAATAACACGCTTTTTTATTCTGTCTCTAAAATCTAATGATGAGTTCGCTTAACAGTTGTTGTTCACAATACGGACTGTACACTCACATCCTTCATCAGGACATTGGCTGCCATTTGTTCGGCCAAAAGAGTCATAAAGCACAAAGCAACCTTGGCGCGTCTCTAGATCCGCATCCGTTATGTTCGTGCTATCTAATTCAGCTTGGGTAAAGTCGTAGTCATACCCGATCACAGTGTGTCGATTACCAAAATCAGAGGTTAAGCTGTCATCATCTGATAAGGTCATAAAGTCGATCATCGTTAATTTGTCGCCCGACTCGCCTCTGCTCTCTGGGCAAAGGGTTCCCCAGTCGACCTCAACACTACCGATACCAAAATCGATTACATAGTTGCTCTGATCACGTGGGTTTGATGCATCGGGATTAAGCCCAGCGATAATAGCTTTAGAGGTTACTTGTGTGATCACCCCTTCCATTGCACCCGCAACACCTTCAAGCACCGCTTCTCTCGCTGATTCTTGGATATTAAGAAACCTCGGCGCTGCCGTTACAGCAATAATACCGATTATCACGATCACAACGATTAGTTCCATTAACGTAAAGCCGTTTTTCTTCATAACACCCGCATCTTTTGATAACTTAAATATTCAATAATCCAATGAATTACCTATAACTATACACCTCAAATAGGACTCATAACACTCCACGGCTATCGCTTTTTATAACGCTGGTTGTGGTATTTGTTCCCTTTAGAGGCTGAAAAGATAACTGGAAGCGTTATCACATAAGGTGTCAGCGGGTTTAAATTCGATCAAATGCGTGGTGCAACTGAAAGTATCGATGGAAAAAGGTTTAATTGATTTATTTGAACTGAGGCTCGCTGCGTATAATCAAAGTTAGACCATTTTTGAGTCGCCCTTTGTGTTTCTACACTTAGGAAAGCAAGAAATGAAATAGAATCCATAAAAAAGCGCGTTATTGCCATTTGGTAATAACGCGCATCTATAATCGTTGTACGACTATCGCAACATTAGTTCACTGCTTTCACGTAAGGAAGCACTCGGAATCCATCACGTACTTTTTGGCTT
Source organism: Vibrio sp. 10N.261.55.C5 (assembly GCF_041470505.1). Lineage (NCBI taxonomy): Bacteria > Pseudomonadati > Pseudomonadota > Gammaproteobacteria > Vibrionales > Vibrionaceae > Vibrio > Vibrio sp. 10N.261.55.C5. The sequence goes on along the minus strand of NZ_JBFRMS010000010.1, from coordinate 69,069 downwards.
GGAATGTAATGACGGAAAGCTAAGTTAAACACACCAGAATCGTTTTCTGTTTTGATGTTGTTTACTGCATCATCACCACAACCAAAGCTTACGGTGTAAGTGCCGTCTGCATTTTTCTCAGCCGTGTTTGAGCTTACGTTCGCCACTTCACCAAACATGAAACCTTGCTTGTTGTAGACCGTTACCGACCAAAACGCTTGGTTCTTAGGATCATCAAAGGTTGCCTGATGACAAGTGTCTGCTGGGAAGTTACCAGAGACTTCGTAAATATTGTCATCTAACTGCGCGCCACCCCAACCGATAGCCGCGCCCACTGCGTACTTCTCTTTGGTAAACATCTCTTTTGAAGCATCTTCAGGGCTGGTAAACATACCAAACGTCGCCTGAGCACCATCGCGTTTCAGTAGTTTCGGCATTTCCATTTTAAGGTTTTTCTCTACCTCATCGAATGATTTCTCATCCACTTGCATTGCCATAAATTTGCCGTCTGCTTTTGCATCAATGCTCATCTGATCTTGGATTTTATGAACTTCATCTTTGGTGAACGTCGCATCAGTACGAACGATGACATACACGTGGTCTCCACTATGAGTAGAAAGATCAAACGTACCAGAACCGTATTGCATTGGCTGAATGCGGTGGTCTTCTGTAATCACTTCCATCGACATGTATTTGCCTTCAGGAATCTCAGGTAGCGTAATCGTCGCGCCTTGCGAAACGTTAATCACAGCCATTGAGTAGTAAGTGTCTCGGTTCATTCGAACCACAGGCTGTTTATCGGTTGGCGTTAGCTCGCGTTATGTTCCTCTCTTTGATTAAAACACTTAACGACACCAATAAGTTTAGATCCAGCCGAGAAAGCTGTTGTTCGATAGTCATCATAAGACATGCATCTGAGTAATATCACTCGTTAAATAATTGCACCATTGTGACTAACAAACAAGTCTCTGTTTAAACGATGGCATTTATATCCAACTAAAAAGGCGAACCTATTGGCTCGCCTTAATCATTTTGTTCGCCAGAATCGTTTAGTCGTTACGAATGGGTGATAACAACTCGGGGTTAACCACCAAGTTTCTCACACCGTGGGCGTGATCTTCGTTAAAGTCATTGCCTTCACACCAGCTACCTACTGTCGCGATATTTACTTTCGCGACTTGTGGTCTAACGCTCCATGTTACTTGGAAAGGTGAACCTTGCTCATTATAACCAGGACCCGTTGTAGAGCCTGCGTATTGGATCGCTGAGCCCGTATCTTGTGGGATGTTTGGTGCTTGGTGTAAGCCGTTCACTTTTGAATGTTTAGCGAGCGCTTCAAAGTCGAGTGCTCTGTCGTCATTCACTAATACGTAAACTTGGGTTTCTACACGCAGTTGCGGGTTGGTAATTGCGTCGTTAAAACAAGCACCCAATGTTTCACCCGGTTCAACTTGCGCCGTTGAATAAACATAGTGAACTTCAATGGTGTCACCCGAATGCAAAGAACCATGCTCGCTCGGACAAACCTTGCTCTCAAATGGTTTCAGCTCAGCAGAACTCAGCTTGCCTGTGTATTTAAAGCCACTCTGGAATCCCTTACCATCACCGTTACCAGCGTATTGAGTAAACTCGCCGCCTTTATGCTCAGCATTTTTATGGAAGTGAATATTACATAAGTTCATCGCTGTTGAATCAGGGGCATCCGAGAACAGCCTGGTATTGGTTCCTTCTAATGAACCCAAATCTCGTGGGGCTTGCGGGCCAAAACCTTGTCCTTGGGTATTTTCAGAAAGCTTAGCTCTTTGTTCTGCGATAACACCATCTGATACAGACTCATGGCTCGCGTCTGATGCATTTGCATGAGCTGACAACATCACCAATGCGGCACTTAAAAACACACTCTTATTCTTCATTTTTCTTCCCTAGAATATTGATAACTAAACCCAAACCGACTTAACAGCAAACATCTTACTATGCTCGTAAGTGAATATAAGACTTGTCTTTGTAAGATTAGATTTCATTACTTACTTTGGGATGAGTATTAGAACCCTTGATACATATAACAAGTCAAACAGGGTAAATTCGGCGACTCCCTTCCAGAACTAATAATTTCCTATTTTCGTTAACCCTCGCCTGACTCAGCGCTCAGATAAGTGTGCATGATTCTTAGGAACAACGGTGGCCAGATTTAGAAGATCAAAAAAGGCGAACCATCTGGCTCGCCTTCACGTTTCATTCTATCTATTAGGTTGTGGTTCTAAGTTAACGATTTAACCGTTACCGGTGGCAAATATCCCAAACGTCATGACGTTCAATGCATCTGTCACGCCCTCTAGTGATTTAATCACCGTCTTAGTCGGTTTATTATGACGAATAAAATAGCTTCCGATGCCTTTTTCACCGCCACTCTTAGCATCGCTTTCCGTTGTTTCTGTCGCTGCTACTTGAGAAGGTCCCACTGATTCTGGCTCTGCATTGGCGTGAGCTATCGTGTCTTTATTTGAATCAAGGTTAGTGAGTGGTTGATGATTAACGATTGAATCATGGGAAGAATCAACGCTGGTCTCAGCGTTTGTATCCTTTGAAGTCTCGAGATTACTCTCTCCCTCTATACTTTTCGACATAGCGTCTTCGTTGCTCAATATCTCGTCGTCTAGCTGATGATTACTCGTTGAAGAACAGGCTGTTAAGAAGAACAGGCTAACGATGAATATGAGTAAGTTTCTCATCATAATGATAAAGCACGAATTAATAAAACATTGTTCGATTGTATTTTATTTGGCTGACGACATCCAGTGATAAGCGGAGTAAACACGAACAGTCACGGTCTTGAAGAGTAAACAAAAGCGTACGGGTTTAGTGCTTAAGAATAATAATTCGAGAGCTCAATTAGGTTGCCCGCCGCTTATCATCTGAAAGGTGGTGTCAGTTAGGCTTGGGGATTCACACGCTATAAGCTTAATCTTTACTGGAACACAGTTCAGAGATTCGGTCACACATGGCTTGGTTGACTGCGAAGTGGGTGTTGAGGAATGCTAGTTGGGCAAGTGCCGATTCAGCGGTGCGCTCGTAGCCTTGGGTAAAGGTTGGTAGCAATTGGGCAAACTTAGGGAAGCGTGCTTCTAGCCTTCTATCCGACATAAATTCATCAACGAATTCAGGCTCAGACTGTTCAGTTTGATCCACAAGATCGATCAAACGATCGAGTGCGTAAGATTGAACGAACCGACTGCCCGACAGCTTTTCGCCTCGGTTATAACGAGACATACCCACATAAAGATTGGTTAGAGCCTCACCAATGATCCAATCTTGGGAATTAGTGTCTGTCTCCCCTTTTATTGGTGAAACACAACACTGTGTATCAAATTCATGTTGCTGCCAAACAATACGCCCTTCAGCAAACGGAATGTGCGCTAACTCGTGGGGTTCAAACACTGCAAACTCACAAAAGATTCCGTCAGCGTACAGAACTTTATAGCCATCGACGGTATTTCTCACTGCGTAGTCGATTGAGTGAATATCAGATAGCCAATGCAAACTGTCTAAGAAATACTGCTTGTGCCCTGTTTGCACTATTGCGAAAAAATCGACATCTGAATACTGATCAAGTCGTTCTGTTTCAATACCTACTGAGCCCAATCCCAGCAAAGCATGAGCCTTACCCGATGCTTCCAAAGACTCCCCAATAGCATCTAAACGCTGGAGTAATTTTTCTGGTGTGTTTATGTGTCTTGTCTGTATCACTTTGTCCGTCTGCATTGCTCAATCCCTATCAAGTTGAATGCCACTCAACCTAACTGATAGTTAGAACATCTAAGAAGCTTAGTTTATAAAATGTGTGTTTTGGATAACGATCTGCGCAAGTTATTGTTTGAATTAAGGTGGGATTTAGAGGTGAGAAAGAGTGTGTACAGGCTATAAACAACACTCTTCTATCATGACTTATCTTTTTAGCAGCTCATATTTGCAACAACGTTGACGCCATGCTCACGAAGTTTGCTTTTCTTCCAAGCTCTCGCGTCTGCCGACATGTGAACAGAGACCGTAAAACCCAATTTGGCACTCATGATACCGATCGACATGCCTAGATTACCCGTGGATCCTACCGCAATGCTGTATTGTTGGAAGAAGTCACGGAATTCAGGTTCGAGCAACTTACTATAGTCATCGCTCTCACACAGTAACCCGGCTTCAATCGCAAGCTTCTCGGCATGTGTTAGTACTTCATAAATACCACCACGCGCTTTGATTGAACCTGAAATCGGCAAATGGCTGTCTTTCTTCATCATCAAACGCCCTTTTATTGGCTGCTGATAATGTGCTCCCAATGCTGATTTCATAGATGGAATGTCAACAAGCTCAGACTCGATGATGCCATTGGTCGCTTGAGTTTCAGGAAACGCCTTGGCTAGATAAGGAGCAAACCTTTGCAGCCTCATGCTCGCATCGTGAATATCTTGTTCGCCTAAACCCACATAAAGCAAACCGCGCTCCAGAGTCGTCATATTTGGGTTAAACCAAACCACTTCTTCCAATGCAATCAATTGTTGAAGCAGTGGGAAGTCCGAGATGAGCTTGTCGATATTTAATACAGTCATGGGTGACTTTTCTGGCTAAGCGCGTACTGCGCAGGTTCAATCATTAGTAAACCTATTTAAACGGTATTTGTGTAATCATTCAATGATCTGTAGGCTAGCCTGTCTTCTCATAAGCAAACAGTAGAACAACCTATGAGCGCCTCTCTTCGTAATAGCATTTTCGTGATGTTAGGGATTCTATTCCTAGCACTTAACCTTCGTGGGCCTTTTACGAGCTTGGCTCCTGTGCTTTCTCAGGTTATGGAAGGCCTCAACCTTACGTCATCGGCTGCAGGCTTCTTAACAGCTTTGCCACTGTTAACTTTTGCCTTATTCTCACCATTAGTCACCAAGATATCCCAACGAATTGGTCTAGAGCCTAGCCTGTTATTAGGCTTAGTTCTGATCACTACGGGTATTACACTGCGCTCTGCTGGGTTAACCCCAACCTTGTATATCGGCACGGTGATGATCGGGCTTGGTATCGCGATTGGTAATGTGTTGTTGCCTGTAGTAGTGAAAGTTAGCTTCCCGACACGCATCGCTACTGTGACTTCTCTGTACATCTTTACGATGGGCATCGGTTCGACGTTAGGCTCAAGTTTGATGGTGCCGTTTTCAAATCTAACCTTATTTACGATCACGGGTTGGCAATTAGCGCTGTTAATGAACTTGGTATTTCCAATATTAGCTTTGATGATCTGGTTGCCTAAAATCAGAAAACGCTCATCTTCGGCCAGCAATAACAAGCAACAAGACAAACCTCTGCCGATGAAACAGATGATTAAAAGCGGCGTAGCGTGGCAAGTAACGTTAGCGCTTGGGCTTAACTCATTTACCTTCTACTCTTTGGCTGGCTGGTTGCCACAGATATTGAACGATCTTGGCTACAGCGAAATCGACGCGGGCTACATTTATGGATTTCTGCAATTTTCGACTATGGTTCCGGGGCTGCTGTTACTGCCGTTCTTAGCCAAAAGTGACAATCAACAATGGCTCATCACTCTATGTGCATCGAGTGTATTTGTTGGATTGATTGGTCTTCTGTATTTGCCTGAGTTTGCGATCTTTTGGGTGGGACTGTTTGGATTAGCCAACTGCTCGACATTTATTATCGCGCTCTCTTTTGTTGGCTTGCGTACATCGAATAGCAGCCAAGCCGCATCATTGTCGGGTATGGCTCAAGGAATCGGTTATGCGTTGGCAGCCACTGGTCCAACGCTGGTGGGTAAGCTTCATGCTCAGACAGATTCTTGGAGTGTGCCGATTCTGTTGATCGCATCTGTTGCCTTTGCGTGCACGATTTTCGCGGCATTGGCAGCACGAGATAAGAAAGTGAGCGTTTAAGCCAAACATAATGACTATGGCGTCGCGACTCTATGGCTGACGACGGTTTTGATGTATTCACTTGGCGACAAACCAAATTTGCCTTTAAAGCGCTGACTAAAACGCCCTTCCGATTGGTAACCGCAAGACTGAGCCAACATCGCCACATTCTGCTGTCCGTTTTGCATCAGATAAAGCGCGTGACTCAAGCGAACTTCAGTCAGTACCTCTCGATATTGCATGCCTTCCAGTTTGAGCTTCCGAATCAATGTGGCTCGGCTCATCGCAAAACGCTCCGCCACCGACTCTAGCGGATGTTTCTCATCTGGTGAATGTGAAAGGTAATGGCTGAGCTTTTGGCTAAACGAGACGTTGGCACTGACAAACAATAGATGCAACACCCCTTTTTCAGCTAATTGCTGGTACAAGCCCTGCAACCAAAACTGTTGAGTCTCTTTGCTCATGCTCTGTGTATCAAAAGAGAACAGAGCATTGAGTGAGTCTTGTAAGTTTCGATCCACTTTTACTGTAGGCAGTCCCAGATCATTCGACCGTTCCTCACTTAAATCAAGCATCGCCTGAGAAGGTTGGAATTGAAAGCTGAACACTCGCGACAAGAAGCGCCCTTTGTGGGGCATGTTCTCAAAACTTAGTGAAGCTGATGCCTCACAAAACAACAGCTCAGAATGTGAGAGCTCTGCCGCTGAATCTTTCCAAAACAGGCGCTTACTGCCTGTAATAATCTGAATGATACTAGGGGATAGAATCCTCACATTACGCAGTTTTTGTAACTGCTCTGCACGAAAGATCGTCACTTGATATTGATGATTCATCTCATCCCCTTGTTTACTTATTATGTACGTGTATAAGCTTTAACGTACATAAGCTATTAACGTGTATAAGTTGCGGTCAGTTTAGCTTTGTCTAAAGCCATGCTGTTCAACGTGAATCCAACCACAGCCGACGGCGTATTTTCGTCGAGGTTAAGTTTGTCCGTTGGTAATGCCCAAACCGTGAACTGGTAACGGTGCATACCATCTTTTTCTGGAGGACAAACGCCACCGTAGCCAACTGTACCGTAATCAATGCGACCTTCTTTGCCACCGACTTTAGAGATGTCGACACCGCGAGGTAGCTCGTTCACAGTTGCAGGGATATCAAACGCAACCCAATGCCAGAAGCCACTTTCAGTCGGTGCATCTGGATCATAAGCTGTGATAGCAAAGCTTTTGGTACCTGCTGGTGCATCTTTCCACATCAATTGTGGTGATTGATTATCGCCGTCACAACCCCAACTAGAGTATTCAAAAGTCTTTGCCATTGGGTGACCTTCTTGAATATCGTTGCTGGTTAATTCGAACGCATGAGCAGAGCCTGTAGCCAAAATACTGATTGCCAATACTGATTTGATGATGAGTTTCATGATGGTTCCTCTTATTAGGTATGAGCCCAGTATAGTCCCCTCATTTCGCCCAATAATGACAGTAAGTACACAATTATCTATTTTATTTCAAATAAATGATACTTACTGTATTTGTACTTTATTATTTAAAAGCATGACCCACTCGACAATTTGTTGTTAAAAGAACACTTGTTGACATTCAGGTTACAAATCGCGCCCAAAACTCTTTAGACTCGCCCCACGACTTTTAACGAGAATGATTGGATGCGCAGGTTTACATTAGCTCTTTGCTTGATCTTTTGGCTCCCAACCCTAGTCAATGCCCAAAGTTTGCAAGATAAATGGCAAACTCTGTATCAACTGAGCTGGCAATCATCCCCACTCTTAGTATCTCAACAAGAGTTGGCTCAGTATCCGAAAGTTCTGCTCCATGAAAATAGCCGCTATCCTGATTTCAACCAATTCAGTTGGGACGACATCGCAGCGTTAGCGTCAATACAAGATCACTGCCAAGCGATTGAAAGCAGTAACCCTTCATTACATGAAGCCATCGAGTTCGAGCTCGCTCTGTGTCAGCAACAAACATTGGATTCGATTTGGTTTGCAGCACACTCCAAACGTCACCCTGCCGGTGGCAGCTTTGCTGGTCGTTATTTAGCCGCTTACCCAGATGTGACCGAGCAGATACGCCCATTTTTGAGTCTTACCAACCCTCAGCACCCTTTATATAACAAACTAGAAAGCCTAAGTGCACAAGGCAGAGAAGCACTGCTCAATGGATACCGCGCTTGGCAACAAGATGATGTGCTTTGGTTAAGTGGCGAACAAGGCTGGAAAGCTATTCCCTTAGATGTTTGGCAACCTATCGCAGAGCAACAAGAGGTATCTTTGGCAGGTGAAACCTGTACTTTTCGTTACAGTAACGTGTGCTTAAACGAGCCTAGCAATGACAATCTGATCATGAAAACGTTGATCTTTACATTGCTGCTAACGTTGCTTTCCGGGCTCGCTAGAGTCTTATACCTAAGAACAAAACAACGAAAAGAGAGGCAGTTCGTTTTACAGCTTCTTACTCATGAACTGCGCACGCCTATTACTAGCCTAGGCTTAACCGTCGAAATGTTTAGAAATCGCTACGATGACTTTTCTGATGAAACTCAAAGTGCGGTTTGGCGTTTAATATCTGACTATCAAAGGCTTTCTCAGCTCACCGAAAACAGCAAAGTGTACCTAAGTTCGGATCAGTCAGAGCCTTTGTTGAAGCAAAACGCTTCATTAGAAGAGTGGCTCGATCATGTCTATGAAAAGCACAATATTTCTTATCAATGTGAAGCGCGTGAAGTTGAACTGAACCTTCCCTATTACTGGCTAACCATCTGCTTGGATAATCTAATCAAGAATGCCAAACAACATGGTAAAGGTGAGGTTTTGGTAAAGGTCGAACTCGGTGACAAGCTGACGATTGAGGTACAAGACGAGGGGCACTTCCCTTCACCGATACAACGGCTCATGTCTGGTGTCACGCCAAGTGAAACGCACGAACTGGATAACATGGGCATTGGCCTGACTATTGTCGAGCACTTGATGAAGCAAGCGAATGGCCGCCTCATTATTCTTCGTAACCCAACCCGATGTATTTTGGAAATTGCTTATGAACACCCTACTGCTGGTTGAAAACGACCAACTGCTTGGACAAGGCCTCGTCAGCTTCTTTGAATCCAATGGTTACCAATGCCTTTGGGCGAAGGATTCAGAGAATGCCAGTAAGCAATGGTTCCGAGCCGATCTTGTGATACTGGATCGACAGCTTGAAGATGGGGACAGCTTGCAACACCTTCCAAACTGGTTGCTCCTCAAAGCGCTGCCTGTGATTGTGTTGACCGCTAAAGTAGAAGTTCAACAACGTGTTGAAGGTTTAATGGCGGGTGCCAAAGACTATGTGACTAAACCATTTTCGAACGACGAATTACTCGCTCGAGTCATTACCCAGCTACGTCCGTTAGGTGTGAGCCTCTTAACTTACGCAAATATCCAAATCAACTTGTCGGAACGGATCGCTTATCTGGATGAAAGCCCTGTAACACTAAAACCTAAAAAGTTTCAGCTATTGGTACTGTTTGTTCAGAACCAAAGTCGTGTGTTTCACCGAGATGAATTACTCAATAAGATTTGGGGATATCAGGCTTTTCCTAGTACCCGAACTATTGATAATCACATACTGCGCTTACGCCAGAAGCTGCCAACATTGAATATAGAAACACATCGTGGCGTTGATTACCGCTTGGCCGGGGAATCATAATGAAAGTTACTTCGTTAACCGCACTGATCTACACATTGCCGCTCGCAAGTCATGCGGCATGGTTTACCGACACGCCATTGCAGCACACCTATCAATCTCTACTTGATGACCAACCTCAAGTTGCGTGGCAAGAGCTGCAAATCGCACTCGATCACAAATCACTCGATAGTGAGCTTTGGCTGCCAGTCAAACAAGAGATCCTGAGCCAGACTCAATGTGGAACCTTACTCAAACAAAGTGCTGAGCCAAAACACCACATCCAAGTCAGCTTCATTCGACGCTATGGCCTGTCGTCGCACGGTTATCAAATCAAAGTCTCTGCCGAGCAACTCAGCAAAGGCTCAGAAACTCAAACTCTTTCTTTGGTATCGCCTAAAGGTAAAGTCCTTCTCGATGGACAACTCGCTTCCAATAATGAGTATCAAGAGATTGAAACCAATGAAATGTTCATCAAACCCGAATCTGGTGTTTATCAACTAAAGATAGGTTCAAATCACTACCCTATTATTGTCGCTTTAAATAACAGTAATCGATGGCTGACGCTCGAAAGTAAACTCAGCGAACCACATATCGTGCTCTCGCCTCCAAAGGTGATCGACAACTGCCCCGACGCTAACGTGAGTTGGCAATGGTTTGATGAAAACTACAACCTGCTGGGTTACAAAGTGCCAATCAAAACAGCGCAAGCACCCGTTCCCACAGAAAGTCCACTTGGAACCAAAGCCAAGCACTTGTGTGCTTCGGTTGAAATGTTTGAATACCAAGGCGCTATTGAAGTCCAATATGTGCAGCGCGTCGCCGTGCCTTTCTAATGGAAAACCACTAAAGCCAAACAGAAAATAGAGACATATAGGTGACAAAGCACTAGCGCTACTTAGGTGTAATAACCGTAGTTACCCTTTACGGAATCTAAATATGCTCAGCGTACGTCACCCACTCAATCTTTCTAATTTTGCCATTGTGGCTTTAACAACAGCTTGTCTGTTTTCATCCAACGCACAAGCGAGCCAAATAACGCTCACCAGTAACAACAATACCGTCGCTACCTCATCGAATACTTTAGAGGTCGATTGGAACGGCTTAAGCGTTAACAGTGCTGCTCTCACCGTTGATAGCCAACCACAGAAAGCGACCAATCTGGTCATTGGCTTTTCCGATAAAGCTGACTCAGCAAAAATCGCCACTTGGACCTTAGTACCCAGTGGAATAAACGTTAAGGCAGAGCTTAATCAAGACCAGCTCACTTTTCAGTTCAGCTTACCTTCAAATATACAGGTGAAACGAAACAAACCCATCGAATTGGCGTGGTTTGATCTTGCCGAACAACAAACTCAGACACTATTTCTTCCGTTTAGTGAAGGTATGCGCGTGCCTACTGACAACAAGCTTTGGGCAAGTTATCTCGTCGGTAACCATTCTGGAAGCAACACTACTCAAGACTTGAAGATGCCTTTTTGGACAGTACAGCAAAACAATCATTTCATTAGCTATCAAATGGTTAATGCAACCAACAATCAACTGCTCTTTTCAGATGCATCCTCTAATGCTTCCTCAAATACAAAAACCAATTTCGAATACGTAAAACAGCGTGCTCAAGACATTATGAGATTCGGCAACTTCAACAGCTTGTTCTTAGATGTTGATGCAACCGCCATGGCACGTGAAGATTACAGCGGCTCTATAGATAGTCATAGCAACAGTAATGGCAATGGCAATGGCAATGACAATACAAACGAATCAGACATGCTTTCTGCGTTCAACAACCGAATGAAGTGGCTTAGCGAGCAACCTTCGTTAGTATTAGGCTCTGAAGACGGCAACAGCCTAACAACAAAAGGCATCGCGTTTGCACACGGCTTAGAAACGGTTGGTTTTGGTTGGACAGACAAAGACATGAAAGAGAACCGCCAATCTCCCTATTACTTAGGTCGTTGGTACCCAGACCAAAAGCCCGACTTCTTCTTTAAGCCGGCCGAGGTTAAAGAGCCCTATAAGTCGCTACTGTTTTCGCCACAATATCGAATTCCACTTTACCAAGCCGTTTTCCATGATGAAGTAATCAATACGCACCATTGGCATTCAGACAGCCTTAAGTTCACTAATGTACAAGCAGAACGTGACTTAACCGCCATGCTGTACAACACACCACCGATGGTTCACTTGACCAGAGATGAAGCTTTATCAAGTTCAAGCCAGAGAATCAAAGCACTCAAACACTATCAAGATGGCTTTGAACCAATGCACGAACAGTTATGGGATAAACAGTTAGTCGATTCCGTATGGTTAGATAAGAGCGGCGATGTTCAACAAACTGAGTTCAGTGACGGGAGTAAGATCATTGCCAATTTTTCAGATCAAACCTTTCATCAGAGAGGCCTTAAAGTCTCGCCGAGCGCTATAAAAGCCGTATTGAGCAACGGACAAACGTTAGAGTGGAAATCAGAGCCTAACTAGTTTGAACGTGCCGTTTTTAAGCCTCACCTTATTCACTATTACGGGTTAGCAGGTAGTATTGTTAACGAGCAAAAATCCACACCTTTGACACTCAGGTACCAATCCCAATCGACACCTAATTCTCTCTATTTTTGTACAAGAAAATTGGGTGCCGACCACAATTTCAAACACAGATGTTTTCACATAAATCTCAAAAGTGATATCAATGCTTATATTGAATGATAATAATACAAAAGAGATATTTTTGATGAAAAAGACCCTACTCACTTGCTGTGCCCTTCTTGCCTTTTCTTCTTCGGCAATCGCTAATGTTCAGTTTTCGAATCCAGAAGGAGCTTTAGGCGAACCTTCTAATTACTCTCAATACCAAAATGTTTTGTCAGTTTCTGAACTTCAAATTTCAGATCCAAACGGAAAGAAAGGCAACAAAGACTATTTTGCGCTCGATAATAACTACGACGGCATTGTGAACAACAACTTCTATGTCGACAAAGAAAGTGAAGCGCTAGTCTTTACCATGAAGAATGACCACCTGCGCAACGAGCTACGCGTTCAGGAAAACTTCCGCACAGACTTAACAAATGAAACATACACATTAAGTTCGGAGGTGGAGATCATAAAACCTGAAGAGTCGATGAAGAACTCAGACTCTAAGCAAGACGAGATCACATTCCTACAAGTACATAACAAAGGCTTAGATGATCTTGGTACTCACAATGTCCCTCACCCTTTGCTTCGTGTTGTATGGAAACGTGACAATAATGGTATTGAAGGGCATTTCTGGGCAATCATTAAAAACAACGCTGTAATTTGTAAAGGATCGTTCGGCAAGAAAAACCAAGACAAGGAAATGTGCAAATCAGACGTAGCATATTCTCAGTATGATTTAGGCAAAGCACCACAAGGCAAACCAACAGCATTTGATTTAATCGTGGGTGATAAGAAACTTATTGTTGACGTAAACGGTGAACGTAAAGTTGAGCAGGATATTGACTACTGGCGTCACCTATTAAGCTACTTCAAAGCTGGCGTATACAACCAATTTACGAATGGACAAAGTGAAGCTCACTTCTACAAGCTAGAGTACACAGAGAAAAAGAGCTAGTTCGGTACTTAGCCTACAACTACATTAGCAATCAGAAAAAAACGAACTTGTTAACAAGTTCGTTTTTCTCTTTTCAATGTTATTGGTCATTGTCAATGAATTACAACTAATCAACAGTTAGGCAGCCGATTCCTTCTGTTGCTCCCAATACAATATGCCTTTATTTCGTTATTTGATTGGCTCTATTTTGAAAGGCAGTCAGTAGATAGTCGATAAAGACCTTTTTACGTTTCGGCATCAACTGCCTGTCTGCATACACTAGGCTTACTGAAACTTCTGGCATCTCATATTCAGGTAACAGACGAATCAGCTTACCTGTCTTAAAGTGTTCCCGACAAATGAATTCAGGAAGCACCGCCAAGCCGAGCCCATCCACACACGCTGTTAGGCATGCCGTGATGGTATTCACCCGCAACTGACACGGCAGATCGATCAAAATCGACTCTCCGCCTTCTAATTGTAAATGCCACTTGGGTAGACGCGCGGCCTTGTTCACCACCTCAATCATTCTGAATGGCGGTTCAAGATCATCGGGTGAAGAGACGTCATCGAACTGCTCTAAATACTCAGGGCTGGCTGCCAATACACGCTTTGATGTTGTGAGGTAGCGAGAAACCAAGCTCGAGTCCACTAGCTCACCAATTTGTGCGTAAAGATCGATCCCCTCCGCAATGATGTCGACTTCTCGATTCGACAGTTCTAAGTTCAAAGTCACGTTTGGGTGCTCTTTTAGGAAGCTGTGGATGTATTTAGCTAATACTTGATGCCCCAATTCGACAGGCAACACAACATTTAACTGCCCTCGGATCAAATCCTGATTGGCTGAAACCTCTAGCTCAGCTTGGTTCATGATCTCTTGCATCTGCATGCTCGACTGATAAAAGCGCTCACCCTCTGGCGTTAAGACTAAACTTCGTGTCGAACGAGTGATCAACCTCACACCTAGATGCTGTTCCAGCTCGTCTAGCTTTCGGCTGACGGTCGACTTGGTCATGTTCAATGCTTCAGCTGCGTGCGTGAAACTCCCACAATCAACAACTTGTGTAAAAACAGTCACAGCATTTAAGTCCATCGTACTTCTCCCAAAGCGCCATTAGTTAGATTTTTGCAACAGTGTTTCCCTTTTTTCCTATCTTATCAATCAATCGAATTCATTTACAATTCGTTACATCTAAATAAAAACAAAATGAGAAAGAAAAAATGACAGAGAACAACAACGCTTCGCAAACAGTAAGCACAAAAAAACGTAAAAAAGCTCCGCTTATTGCTACTGCGATCATGCTGTCATTGGGTTTAGCCGGTGCTGGATACTGGTACGGCTATGGCCAGTACTTTGAATCTACCGACAATGCCTACCTACAAGGCGACATCACGAATATTAGCCCTAAGGTCTCTGGCTATATTGTTAAGTCTTATGTGAGTGATAACCAATCGGTTAAAGAAGGTGATTTGCTGGTTCAAATCGATGACCGTGATTACCAGTCAGCACTCGCTCAAGCAAACGCCCATTTAAGCGTCGTGCAATCAGACGTCAAAAATCTAGTGGCACAACAAACGTTACAACGTAGCAAGATCAATCAAGCAGAAAGCCGCGTTGATTCTGCACAAGCTGAATACGAACGCGCGATTCAACAAGTGGTACGTTCTCGTAGCTTACTAAAGCGTAACTACGCGTCTCAAGATGAAGTCGATAGCATGGTTGCACAACAAAAAGTCACCCAAGCAGAACTTGAAGAAGCAAAAGCAAACCTCGTCGCAAGTAATGATCAGCTAATCGTGATTGCGAGTGAAATCGAACAAGCAAACGCATCCGTGACTGAAGCTCAAGCACAAAGAGATCAAGCACAGCTTAACCTTGATTACACCAAAATTTACGCGCCAGCAGATGGCGTGATTGGTAAACGCAGCGTACGTGAAGGCTTGCTGATTCAAGAAGGCGCACCACTGATGAGCTTGGTACCAAACAACCAAGTGTGGATTGAAGCCAACTTCAAAGAGACACAGCTAAGTGGTATTCACAAAGGTCAGACGGTTGAAGTAGAGCTGGATGCGTTCCCGGGGCAGCCTCTTGAAGGTGTGGTAGACAGTTTCTCCCCTGCGACTGGCGCTAAATTTGCGCTCCTACCACCAGAAAACGCGACCGGTAACTTCACTAAAATCGTTCAACGTGTACCGGTTAAAATTACTATTCCAGATCAGCAAGAGTTGAAAGGTCGACTGCTTCCTGGTTTGTCTGTGGTAGCGACCATCGATAAACGAGGCTAGACCATGAGTAACGCTGGTGTTGTCACCCAAACAAATGATGATGACGAGGTTTCGAGACGCCATTGGATCGCCCTATTTGGCGGCTTGATTGGCGCGTTTATGGCGATCTTGGATATTCAGATCACCAACTCGTCTCTCAAAGATATTCAAGGTGCGCTATCAGCCACCTTGGATGAAAGCTCGTGGATCTCTACGTCTTACCTAGTCGCAGAGATGATCGCTATCCCACTCAGTGGTTGGCTTTCTAAAGCGCTCGGTAAACGCCGTTATATCACGTGGACGACAGCCATTTTCACCATTTCATCTTTGTTGTGTTCGTTCTCTTGGAACATGACCTCGATGATCGTTTTCCGCGCGATGCAAGGCTTCAGTGGTGGTGCTCTAATCCCGCTTGCTTTCTCGCTGGTGATTCAGTTATTGCCGGTCAACAAGCGTGCTGTGGGTATGGCACTGTTTGGTGTAACCGCGACCTTTGCTCCATCGATTGGCCCTACCTTTGGTGGCTGGCTGACGGAGAACTTCTCGTGGCACTATATTTTCTACATCAATATTCCGCCAGCTTTGCTTGTGATCACCATGATCCGATATGGCTTGGACGATGAAAAGCTCGACCTTGGCACGCTGAAAAAAGCCGATTGGTTTGGTATCGCCACCATGGCATTAGGGCTAGGTTGTTTGGAAGTGGTGTTAGAAGAAGGTAACCGTGAAGAGTGGTTCAGTTCGAGCTTTATTATTGGCTTGAGTATCGTGTCGGCGGTGAGTTTGGTTTACTTCGTGATAAACGAACTCCAACACAAGAAGCCATTGGTTAACCTGCGGCTATTGCGGGATGGGCAATTTGCGATGTCTTGTATCGCCTATTTGATTCTAGGAATGGCATTGCTCGGCTCTATCTATGTTCTACCGATGTATCTCACTCAAATTCAGCAATATAACGCGATGGAAATTGGTGAAGTGCTAATGTGGATGGGTTTCCCACAGCTTCTGATATTCCCAATTGTGCCAAAGCTAACACAGATCATTAAGCCTAAGTACTTGGTTACCTTTGGCTTCGCGATGTTCGGTTTTAGTTGTTACGTAAATACACACATGACAATCGATTTTGGCGGGCAACAGCTGATTTTATCTATGGTTCTGCGTGCTATTGGTAGTCCGTTCATCATGGTTCCGCTGTCTTTGGTTGCCATGAAGAACATCAGCAAAATGGACACGCCAGACGCATCAACGTTAACCAACGTAATGCGGAACTTAGGGGGCGCTTTCAGCATCGCGATTATCGCTACGCTATTGGATAACAAAACCCGTGAGCACTTAGCACACATCAAGGAGTCGCTACCTTCAGTGAGTCAACTTGGTTGGCAGACGCTTCAGCAACAACAAGCGTTTTTCATTCAGTCAGGAAGTGATGCCGCAACTGCGATGCAACAAGCACAAGCAAGTTTACTTGGCACAATGCAACGTGACGCTGCCATCATGGCTTACAACGATGTGTTCTTAATGATGACGGCGTTCTTGGCTTTAGCTGCAGTATTGATTCTAAACATGCGTGATTAGCGCAGGATTTTCGGTAAATAAAGCTTCAAGCAAAGAACAACATTTCGAATAAAAAATCGAATAATAAACAGAGAGGTGAGCTTATCGGCTTGCCTCTTTTTTATTTCTAAAACACGTATAACCCCACTAAAATCAGGTAAAAGTCACCTGCGTTTGAAGGCTTTCATAAATGTTATCTAATACTCTTTAATTACCAATAGTTTATTGAGTGTTTGTATGTGATATAGGCACCTTGACAATGTGCAACTTGACACCTAAATTAAAAAATATCATTTGGTATTAAGGAAAATGGATTTGACCTTACCAACAGACCTTCGAATTTTGATCGTCGACGACTCTAAAAGCGCAACAATACTTATTAAGCAGCAACTGGCTAGTTTGGGAGTTTCGCGCGACTGTATTTTTATTGCGACCGACTATCGAAAAGCCATTAAAGCGGTCGAGACACACTCTTTTCATGTACTCCTCATTGACTACCACTTAGAACAGTCTTTTACTGGCTTTGAGCTGTTGGGCATTCTGTATCGAAACCGCCTCATCGATCATACTGTGGCGACAATCTTGCTCTCTGGGGATATGCGTCAGGAAACAGTATTAACCGCCCTTTCAGGTGAAGCACACCACTTCGTTTCTAAACCGATTAATACTCAAACGTTGGGTAAAAAGATCCAAAGTGCCGTGTCCGTTTCAAAGAAACTCACCCAACTGAATGACTTGTATCCCATTGCCAGTCAAGAGAGATTAGCTCAAGCTTTGGCGATCTCCCCTAATGGTACTAGCGTTCAGTTCGAAGCGACATTGATTGAACATTTAATTGCAGGTAAGAAATGGCAGTTACTCTCTAGCGTCATTAACAACTCCAAAACCAACATGCACCCAACCAAATTGGTGGCTGAGGCGCTGATTCTCGACAGCTTAGGCAAGCCAAATTTAGCCATAGATAAGCTCCACAATTTTCTAATAGCACAGCCACTCTCATTGAGCGTGATTGACTGCTTAAGCTGTATCTATGAAAAACATAAAATGCTGCTGCCTGCTCTTAAATTAGCGATTCGTGCATTTGAGATGACTCCCAGCATCAGCCATCGTGCAATCAGGGCCATCGACTTAGCTGAGAACGCAGATAACACACATATGATCATAAAGTTAGGTGAGATGTATGCAACCCACATTTCAGCTGCTGACATTGATGTCATCCATTCCATTGGTGCGCACTTTAATTCCTTAAAAGCAACGTATCAGCGCGAGACGCAACTAAAGTACAAACGTATTTTGCTTGAGCACGCCAACCAATTCACCGAGTTGGTAAACCTGAAACTTCCGGTAAAACAACAGCAGCAAGTTTTGGCCAGCCTCGCCCTATTTCAGAGCAGCATATTGCTCATCGAAAATAGCTCTCAGATTGCCCACAAAAAAGTGATTAGAGCTTCGACACTGTTAACGAACAATTTCCACAGCCAACCGACTTATTTGCTCACTCAGTTATTACCCATGCTCGCCCACTTTGGTGAGTACTCTCTTTATCATTTAACAGTGGAATGTCTCAAATCTCGTGGAGAAGCCATAAATCACCAACTTGAGTCCAAAAATGTCGACCCTTCAACGTGTATAAACATTGAAAATTTGGGTTCGATCCAAGAAATAAAGGACTACATTCACAGTTACCCATATTCAGTTGCCGCCAAACTTGACTATATATACGCCGTCAATAAAGCTCATATAGATGAGAAACTTAGCGACGACTATCTAGAAGAAATCTTACAGTTAGAACTTCCTCCAAAATGGAATCAATGGATTAGTGATTCATCAAGGTATGGTTTTTCCACTAAGCCGCCTAGCCCATTTTCAACATTCAGCCGACAGGAGTCCACATGCTAGACTTTGATGCTTTAAACGCCTATTTAGACAATGACAGAGACGTCATTTACGCCGTTTTGTCTACATATCAAGAAGACCATGGCAATTCGCTACAAGAGATCGAAGAGTTGGTTCAACAACAAGATTGGGGCAAGCTTCATTTTACCGTGCACACCTTAAAAGGCATTTTAGCCAGCTTTGGTGAAGAAACGGCCACAGTTGCATTGGAAAGAGTAGAACAAAACACACTCAATAAGCTTGCGCCGCAAGATGATGATCTTTCGGTTATCTACAGCGAAATGAAGATCATTAATCAGCAAATCGATGAGGTTCTTAGCACTTATTAGTCGATAGAATTAAAACGTGCATGGCGATACTTAACAGCCGACACAGCTAAAAGAGTTGAGGTGCTTGGAAACATTGAACCTCGACTCTTAACATTTTTCTCATCATTTCTCCTCTCAATTATAGTTCTAACCCACACCTATAAATTCACGTCATTTATCTAGATAAACCGATGTATAACACATGCTTTATAAACTATCCGTCTTAATGTTTTAAACGAAAAACCAACACACTTGATGAGATGCAAAATAGTTAAATATTTGTAGATCTTTTTGTGACATAAACATACGAAATTGCATTTTATTTATTGGTAAAGAAGAAATTGTTATCTACACTCTAATGAAACCAAGCGTTAATCACTTGGTAGCATAATAAAAAAACTAAAACGTTCAGTCGGCTAGATAAGGACAAGGAAATGAACAACGATAGTTTTGCTGCGTTTCAGGGGCTCACGGATGAAACACCCATTACCGAATCATTTTCTACCAGTGCAGACCCTTATGCTCATTATCTGAAAGATATTGTTGGCATTGATCTGCTGTCGCGTGAAGATGAGGTGTATTACGCAAAATTGAATCGCGCGGGTGATAAAAAAGCGCGTGATGTCATGATCGAATCAAACCTGCGCCTTGTTGTGAAAATCGCAAAGAGTTACCTAAAACGTAAAGGCAATAATTTCACCCTGCTCGACCTGATCGAGGAAGGCAACATTGGCTTGATTAAGGCCATCGACAAATACGATCCAGAACCAGGCTATCGTTTTTCAACCTATGCTGTTTGGTGGATCCGCGAAAACATTGAAGCCGCACTCATGAACACGGGTCGAACCGTTCGATTGCCAGCCCACGTGTGTAAAGAAATAAACAGCCTCGCCTCAAAAAAGCTCGATGCAAGCAAAAAAATGAGTAAAGAGGTTTCAATTTCTGAGCTATCAGACAGTTCAGGTGTAAAGGCCGAACGCGTCGATCAACTGGTGGCGTTAAGCGGGTTTATTGACGTGACGACAACGGTTGGAACTAGCCATGCGCCTATGGTGCTTGATCAATGCGAAAGTGAATATATCCCAGACCCTCAACAAGATTGTGAGGATCAATCCTTTACCCAAGCTCTAGAACAAATCATCTATACACTTCCTCCAAAATTACAAAAGGTGCTCATCCACCGTTTTGGTTTCTTTGATAACAAGGTGAAAACGCTGTCTGAGGTCGGACAAATGTTGGATGTGAATGTTTCTAATGAACGTGTTAGACAAATGCAGAAAGAAGCGGTCGAAAGAATTCAAAAACGACTCAAATTTGATGGTTGGGTGTAAGTCGTAACCCAGTTGAGAATTAGTTGAAAATAACGTTAAGCCAAAACAAAGACCTTTAGGGTGAGCCTCCAAGCTTACCCTTTTTGTTTGCTGATTCGTTAGAAAAATAAAAAGATCGTAAGCACACGAACCCTAAGTCGCTAATGCCTAATGAAAAATGACAAATGCCACGCCATTAACTTACCTTAAAGAAGTGACTCGCTCACTGCGCAAAATGAGATAATTGATATAAGTGGTTTCAAGACAATCTTGTTCCCACACTGATAAAATCCGTTTAGCCGCAAAATAATAATCTTTGTTTCTCAACAACATCCCAACGGTGCGGCTAAGCTTTTCAAATCGAACGTGATCGCTCGCAGAGATGTAGTCATCTTCACTTTCAATAATGGGCGCTAAACCATCAGCAAACCAATTATTCAATATTTCTCGCATCTCTAATTCGGACTCAGGCACATCCACACTCGACAACTCTCGATGTTGAGGTGGTGGCACTATGTACTTCGACGCTTGCGGTGAACTGACATAACGATACATGTCGTCCCTCCTGTCTAACGGACCCTTCTAATAATTAAGGACATATTTACCTGTTCTCAAGTTTATTTAGCGAAACAAAAAAATAAATAAAAAAAAGCCATGTATCAATAACTCTACATGGCTTTAATGAGGGCAACTTTACGCTGCCCTATCTACTTGTCGGTTTAGACTAAATGTCGGTTCAGACTAAAACCAAGCCCTCTCGATTAAATCGAGCTTTGGTCGAAGTCGTTGCCTTGATCGGTTCCAGTTTGAGAATCTGAATCAAAGCTTCCAGAGTCATCCGTGAAGTCAACACCTTGATCTTGACCACCTGAACTTGTCCAGTCGCTGCCTCCAGATTCCATACCCGCCATGTCTGGTTGCTGCTCTTGCGTAGAGCCTTGCATGGTGTATTGATCATCGACCTCAACTTCAACAGAACCGCTAGCACCGTCTATTGAGCTACCCAATTCGTCGTAACCTTGGAATTGGATCTCGCTAGTACCTTCGTAACCTTCTGGAAGTTCAACAGATACAGGCTGCTCTAAGTTGCCACTGATTGTGAAGCTACCATCACCGTTATCCAGTGCGTTACTTACAGTAGCGCCCTCAGGTAAGCCAGACATATCAGCGTAATCAACCGATTCGTTACCACTCACCTCATCTGGAATCGAGATAGAGATAGTATCGCCCGGCGCCGCAGTTACATCTGCTGCGCTGTCTTCAGTTTCAGCATCTTGAGCTTGGTCATCAGCTTGTTGAGCCACTTCCACTTGTTGCTCTTCTGTTGCTTGAGCAGCTTGGACTTGTGGTTCATCACTTTGTACTGAATCATCTTCAACTTGGATGCTTAAGCTGTGACTTGATACTTCACCGCCGTCGTTAACTTCAACATTCATCGCTAAATTGCCATCGAAGTCTTCGTTCGGCCAGTAAGTCCACTCACCTTCACCTGATTCGGCAAAGAAGCCAGCATCGTTCGCGTCTGCAACATCAACAACTTGTGCAGAATCACTCACGCCTAACTCATCCACCAGCTGTGCATCCGTGATAGTTAGTGAACCATCATCAGCTAAGGTATAACCTTCGCTCGCCGCTGCTTCATCGCCACTTTGGATATCCACATTGAAGAAGCTTTCGATGCGATTTTCGCCATCGGTCGCTATAAACCCAACTTGAACATCGCCGGTGTAGTCTTCAGCAGGAGTGAATTGATAGTTACCTTGGTTATCGCCCTCAATTACGCCCTGACCTTCCATCAAGCTTACTGACTCAATGCTCAAGCTGTCGCCTTCTGCATCGCTCAGATTCGCTAACATGTCTTCATCAGTGAACGACAAGGTTGCATCCGCTGCGATTTCCGTCGTTGTGATGCTGTTAACTTCTGGTGCTGCATTCTCTTGTGAGTCGCCTTCTTTCACGACTACGCCAGTTTGCTCATCATGAAGCACGCCATCTTTATCAACTACGTACGCAATGTCTGCTTCGCCCGTGAAGCCTGGTGCTGGTGTGAACGTCCAAGTGCCATCGCCATTATCGACAATCTCACCTTGGCTGCGGTCGGCAAGATGAACCAGTTTCACTTCATCATCGCTGTCTGCATCCACATTCTCAGCCAAACCAATTAGGTCGTCCGCCGTTAGGATGATGGAATCACCCGCCACAGTTTCGAAATCACCTGAATCGATACCATCATCAAACGCTTCCGGCTCATCTCCGTAATCAACGGTTGTTGCACTTACGGTTACGAAGAACTCACCATGGAAGTCTTCAGGCGGCGTCATTTGAATGTTTGAGATATCCCAGTCGAACAGATCGATGTATTGACCCGGCTCGGTGATCATCACGGTATTCACACCATCTGTTACCTCGAATCCAACAGGGAAACCTGTCATCACCAAGTTACTTAGTGTTTCTGAATCATCGACTAGGCCAACGTTCAGACCCAAGTGACCCGTTTCATCTTCGCCGAAGACTAATGGACCATCATGGTCGGTTGAAATAACCGCGCCATCTGCGACAGGACGTACGTACACAGGAACATCGAGAACCGTTTCGAACTCACCGTCACTCACGACAACTTGCAGGTCAGAAACACCCGCAAAGTCGCCTGTTGGTGTGAATGTCCAAGTACCATCACCGTTGTCTGTTACTTCTCCGCCATCTTCACCGTCTGCGGTGATAATGCGAGAAACAACAAGGTCCGCGGTATCAATGTCACCGAACAAGTTCATCAAGTCGCCAGCATCGAAGGTGAACGCGCCATCTTCGTCTGTGGTCATCATTGCGTTGCCGACATTGAATGGTGCGTCGTTAACCGGAATGACATCCACATTCAGCGAGCCATCAACCACTTCTTCACCGTCAGTCGCTTGATAACCGAGTTCTACTAAGCCATTAAAGTCTTGAGTAGTCACTAAGTGATACATACCGTCTGGTTGCTGAGTTAAGGTCGCATTCGCTGGAGCTCGAACTGTGATGCTCTCAATGCTGATCTCGTCGCCATCAAGGTCTGTCACTTGATCCGCGATGTAAGCCGGGTCAATCACCATGACCACATCTTCTTCGCCTTGCATCTCAATCATTGGCGCTTCAGGTGCATCATTCACTGGCGTAACATCGATGTTGCCGTCGACTGAAATTGTCTCTTGGCCATCGCTAACGTTAAACGTCATTGGCACATCGCCATTGAAGTTTTCGTTTGGTGTAAATGACCAAGTACCATCTTCGTTATCTAGCAACTCACCCAAGCTAGGGTCGATTTGTAGACCAGAAGCCGACAGCTCGTCTGCGGTGTTATCGATGTCGGTAGCTTGAGCTAACAACATGTCTTGTGTGATAAAAATGGTGCTGTCTTCGGCTGTGGTTAGTTTCACATCCTCAGATTCAGGTCCATCGTTCACAGCCAGAACTTCGATACCTGCCGTTGTTGTTGCCGTTGCACCGTCATCATCGGTCACGACCACATCTAGGCTGATATCACCATTAAAGTTCTCGTTTGGCGTGAAGGTCACAGACCCATTATCGTTTTGAACCAAGGTGCCGTCAGAGCCTGAGTAAGTCACGCTTTCAAGCGACACTTCGCCATCAACGTCAGAGCTATTAGCAATTAACTGCTCAGGGCTGATTGTGATGGTGCCATCTTCGTTCATTTGGTAAGACGTAGAACCCGCTACTGGCGCATCGTTAACATCCGTTACCGTCACACCAATATTCGCATCGACTGTCTCAGTGCCATCAGTCACTGTGAAGCCAAGGTTTACATCGCCATTGAAGTTCTCGTTCGGAGCAAAGCTATAAGTGCCGTCACCGTTGTCAGTGAACACACCCTCTGCACCCGTGTAAGACACATCCGAGATAGACAAGTCATCGCCGTCAATATCAGAGGCACCCGCTAGCAGTTGCTCGTCTGTAAAGGTAAGTGAACCATCTTCTTCAATGGTGTAAGCGACATCTTCTACAACTGCGATGTCATTCACTGGATTCACAGTAAGGTCGGCCGTTGCCACAACCGTTTCAGTACCATCAGAAAGGTCGAAGCTTAGGTCAATATCACCATTAAAGTCGGCATCCGGTGTAATAGTAAATGAACCATCATCGTTTGCCGTAACGGTAGCGCTATCACCCGCGGTTAGGTTGGCAGCGGTAAGATCATCGCCGTCCACATCCGATGCTTGAGCAAGCAGCTGCTCTTGGCTTAGTGTGATTGAACCATCTTCATCCACTGAGTAAGCCAAGTCACCTGACACTGGCGCGTCGTTAACCGCGATAACTTCAATACCCGCAGTGGTTTCAGCCGTTGCACCCTCTTCATCAGCAACGGTGACATCTAGGCTGACATTGCCGTTGAAGTTTTCATTTGGTGCGAAGCTGTAAGTACCATCACCATTGTCAGTAAAGATACCGTCTGCGCCTGAGTAGGAAACGTCGCTAACGGATACATCACCTTCAATGTCTGAGCTGTTCGCAAGAAGCTGTGCTTCAGAGATGGTAATCACGTTATCTTCGTCAACGCTGTAGGTCGTTGAACCTGCAACTGGCAAGTCATTAACGGCAATGACGTCGATACCTGCGGTTGTTTCAGCGGTTGCGCCATCTTCATCCATAACAGAGACATCAAGACTGATGTCACCGTTAAAGTTTTCGTTTGGAGCAAAGGTGTAAGTACCATCACCATTATCAGTGAATACACCATCAGTGCCGCTGTAGCTTACATCGCTGACAAACACTTCCCCTTCAACATCCGAGCTATTCGCTAGAAGTTGTGCATCGCTTAGGGTGATACTGCCGTCTTCTTCAACACTGTAAGTCGTAGAACCCGCTACCGGTACGTCGTTGATTGGAACCACTTGAACATCAATATTCGCCGATACAACATCTGTACCATCACTCACATCGTAAGTTAGGTCGACATTACCATTGAAGTTCTCGTTTGGAGCAAAGGTATAAGTACCGTCGCCGTTATCCGTGAACACACCGTCTGTACCTTCGTAGTTAACCGACTCGACAGAAAGGTCATCGCCATCAATATCCGTTGCACCAGCCAATAGCTGTTCATCGGTAAAGGTCAGCGAACCATCTTCATTAATGGTGTAGTCGTGGTCGTAAATTACAGAAAGGTCGTTAACTGCTGTTACGGTCACGTCTAGTTCCGCTGGAGTAACCCCACCGTTGCCATCGTCTACGTTGTAGCTAATCGAGAATTCACCATTGAAGTTCTCTTCCGGTGTAATGGTGTAAGTACCATCACCATTGTCAGTGATAAGAGCGTTCTCAATGGAAACATCTCCAACACTTGGTTCGTTACCACCCGTTTCACCAGAATCATCACCTTCCTCGCCGGTTAGCAATTCAGAGATATCAATGCCGTTTTCATTCGCGAGCGCTTCTTCTGCCGTTGGTAAATCAAACGCATTCTCGCTGCCTACATCTTGGCTTGGAACAATAACGCCGTTCACGATATCAAATACATGCCAGTGGTCACCCGATGGGCTTTCAGATAAATCAGGGCTAAAGGTTTCAACCAATGTATCGCCAACAAATACCTGAACCTGTACATCTTCAACACCATCTACATCCCAACTTCTGCTGGTGTAGTTGTGTACTGAATAGTGCATGTCAGCATCTTGATAATTTGGAATAGTGATGGTTTCAGGACCACCGCCATTCGTGTCATCTACATCTTGCTGAACGACATTACCTTCACCCAAATCATGGCTCATGTCGCGATAGTAAATATGGTCTAGCTCACTGCCATTCTCTGTATCGTAGAGCCATAGGTGGTTGTCCATATCACGTGGACTGTCACCCCATGTGACCACGATACGCATATCTGTTTCTTCAAGGACTTCAGATATTGCAGTCACGCCACCATTGGTATCTTCGCCTGCTGGAACTAGGAAGCTGCTAGTAATTGAGCCTTCTTGTTCAATCGTAACGGTACCTTGGTCAACAACTGGACCGCTCACAGAGTAGTTACCAGATTGATCGGTCACCGCTGTGTAAGAATGACCTGCGTTGTCGGTTAGCGTAACATCCGCACCTGCGATTGGATTGCCAGTTTCAGCATCCAACACTGTACCGGTTACGGTTGTTTCATCGCCCTGCTCTCCGATAATTGCGGTCATGTCATCGTCTTCGATGTCAGTCGCGAATTGTAGGAGCTCTTCTTGAGTAATGGTGTATGAACCGTCTTCTTCAATGGTTATCGCCACATCAGCAGAAACAATTGGCGCGTCGTTAACTGGGTCAACGGTTAAGCCTAAGTTAGCGGCAATTGGTGTGTCGCCATCGCTGATGCTGTAGGCAACATCGATGTAGCCATTGAAGTTTTCGCTTGGAGTGATTGAGAACGTGCCATCGCCATTGTCGACAATCGTTGCATCGTCGCCCACTAAGGTTAAGTCGGAAGCGACAAGGTCATCGCCCTCAATATCAGCGGCATTCGCAAGTAACTGCTCCTGCGTGATAGTGATGACATTATCTTCATCAACGTTCGCATAAACATCAGATGTCGTTGGCAAGTCGTTGACTGGGTTTACCGTCAGATCGGCGTTCGCCACAATCGACTCGGTGCCGTCCGAAATATCAAAGCTTAGGTCGATATCGCCATTGAAGTTCGCATCTGGCGTTACCGTAAAGGTGCCATCGCCATTATCAACAACGGTTGCATTATCGCCTGCGCTTAAGTTGCTTGCGGTCAGATCATCGCCATCCACATCAGATGCTTGAGACAGCAACTGCTCTTGAGTCAGAGTAATCGAACCATCTTCATCAATGCTGTATGCCAAGTCACCCGATACTGGTGGATCATTAATTGGAAGAACATCAATACTTGCGCTGGTGGCTACTGTCGCACCGTCTTCATCTGTCACCACTACATCGAGGCTAACATCGCCATCGAAGTTTGCGTTCGGTGCAAAGCTGAATGTGCCGTTGCCGTTGTCAGTAAAGATACCGTCAGCGCCTGTGTAAGTAACGCTATCAATCGCCACTTCACCTTCAATATCAGAAGAGTTCGCCAACAGTTGCTCTGCACTGATGGTGATAACTTCATCTTCGTTGACTGAGTAACTGGTTGAGCCTGCGATTGGCGGATCGTTCACCTCAAGTACAGTGATTCCCGCGGTAGTCGCTTCTGTTGCCCCTTCTTCATCGGTAACAACAACCGCTAAACTCACATCTCCATTGAAGTTCTCGTTTGGAGAGAAGGTGTAAGTGCCGTCACCGTTGTCTTCGAACACACCGCCACTGCCAGTGTAAGTCACGCTATCAATCGCAACCTCACCTTCAATATCTGAAGAGTTGGCTAATAGCTGTTCGTTACTGATCGTGATTGAGTTGTCTTCATGCACAGTGTAAGACGTGCTACCCGCCACTGGTGGATCGTTCTCAGGCGTCACGCTCACATCAATGTTGGCTTGAACCGTATCCGTGCCATCTGACACATCAAAGCTGAAGTTCACATCACCATTGAAGTTCTCGTTTGGCGCAAAGCTGTAGCTTCCGTCACCATTGTCGGTAAGCACACCATCAGCACCAGTGTATGTCACACCTTCGACTGTTAGGTCATCACCTTCAACATCCGTCGCACCCGTTAACAGGTCAGCGTCAGTGAAGTTAAGAACCCCATCTTCACCAATAGTGAATGCTTGGTCTTGTGGCTCTGGCGCATCATTGACAGGTGTTACCGTCAAGTCTAGGCCAGCCGCGACCATGTCTTCTCCATCAGTTACATCGTAACTAAATTCGATATTACCGTTGAAGTTTTCACTCGGTGTAATGGTGAAGCTGCCATCGTCGTTCATTTGAACGGTCGCATTTTCATCATTGGTAGTTAGATTGATTGCTGATAAATCATCACCATCAATGTCAACAGCGTGCTCTAGCAACTGCTCTTGAGTTAGCGTGATGCTGTTGTCTTCGGCTGTCACAGCACTGATGTCACCATCAACTTCTGGAGCATCATTCGCTGGCGAGATATGAATCGTCACATCTTGGGTTGCCGTCGCGGTGGTGCCCGTATCAACATCAGTCGATGTCGCATTTACAATTAGAACCACATCACCATTGAAGTCACCTGAAGGGATAAACTCTAGCCCTTCTAGCTCGCCTGGTTGCAATGACCATGTGCCATCACCGTTATCGGTACCTGCAGAAAGCGAGCTGCCTTCCGGCACATCTTCAATCAAAATAGCAAGGTTTTCTGAACCATCGGTATCAGTAAGCGCCGCATCAATATCAAGTGGTACAGGTGTATCTTCGGTACCAATGATTTGGTAATCCGCGTCAGACACTGTGATTTCAATGTTATCGATGCCAAACGACTCATCACTTACACCTTGATTCAAGGTTGAACCGAAGCCTAACTCAAGTTGGCCGTCTTCAACGGGTACCGTTAGGTTGATTTGGTGTGCTTGGTCGTTCCAACCACTGAAGCCCTCACCTTGCGATACGCCGTGAACCACTTCGCCGACTTCATTTCCTTCTGAATCGTAAAGCGTTGTTGTGCCATCTTGAGTACGGAACGCAGAATTATCTAATGTCGTTAGCTCTTCGCCGCCGACAAAGATTTGGAACGACTCACCATCCCAAGAATCAATTTCGTAGAAGTTGAACGAGATATTAACTTCGCTCACATCACTTGGAATGTCGTAAGTTTTGCTGACGGCTTCATCACCGCCCGTTCCACCAATACGACCTAGCATGTCACCCGACTCGAAGCCTTGAGAGCTTTCTGTGCCTGTATTCCAACCGTTTGAGCCAGACTCGAAGTTGTCTGAAGCAATCACTAGGTCAGAAGCAATCGACAGCTCTGGCATATCAACCACAGATTGAACATCAATCGTCGCTTCTGCTGGTACTGTCGCGGTACCGTCATTCACGTCGAACGTCACATTCACATTGCCGTCGAAGTTTTCATTCGGTGCGAATGTGTAAGTGCCGTCGCCGTTATCAACCAAAGTACCGCTATCTGAAGCCACATTTTCAACCGATAGGTTATCACCATCAATGTCGCCCGCATTTTGCAGCAGTTGTTCTTCTGTGAAGGTAAAGCTGGTGTCTTCTTGAGTCACAAATTGTGGCTCACCGACTGTTGGCAGGTCATTAACTGGGTTAACCGTTAGGTCAGCCGTTGCTTGAAGCGTCGCATCGCCATCGGTAATGTCGAAGTTCAAATCAATGTCGCCATTGAAGTTAGCATCTGGCGTGATAGTGAAACTACCATCATCGTTTGCTGTAACTGTCGCATCACCACCAACGGTTAGGTTAGCCGCTGTTAAGTCATCGCCATCAACATCACTCGCTTGAGCAAGTAATTGCTCTTGGCTCAAGGTAATTGAGCCATCTTCGTCCACGCTGTACGCCAAGTCGCCCGATACCGGAGCATCGTTAACAGGCAGAACATCAATGCTTGCGTTGGTCGCTACGGTTGCGCCTTCTTCATCAGTAACGACAACATCAAGGCTTACGTCGCCATCGAAGTTAGCGTTAGGTGCGAAGCTGAATGTTCCGTCACCATTGTCGGTAAATATACCATCTGAGCCTGTGTAGTTAACGCTATCAATCGCCACTTCACCTTCGATATCAGAAGCGTTCGCCAACAGTTGCTCTGAACTGATGGTGATAACTTCGTCCTCGTTGACTGAGTAGCTCGTTGAGCCTGCGATTGGTGGATCGTTCACCTCAAGTACAGTAATACCCGCGGTGGTCGCTTCAGTTGCGCCCTCTTCATCAGTTACGACAACATCAAGGCTAACTTCGCCGTTGAAGTTTTCGTTTGGTGAGAAGGTGTAAGTACCGTCACCGTTGTCTTCAAAGACACCGTCAGCGCCAGTGTAAGTCACGCTATCGACTGCCACATCACCTTCAATGTCAGAAGAGTTAGCAAGTAACTGTTCGTCACTGATGGTAATTGAGTTGTCTTCATGAACGGTGTAAGACGTGCTACCTGCAACCGGTGGATCGTTCTCTGGTGTCACGCTGACATCAATGTTGGCTTGAACTGTATCCGTGCCATCTGACACATCAAAACTGAAGTTCACATCACCATTGAAGTTCTCGTTTGGCGCAAAGCTGTAGCTTCCATCGCCATTATCAGTAAGAACACCATCCGCACCTGTGTAAGTAACGCCTTCAACCGACAGGTCATCCCCATCAATGTCAGTCGCACCTGTCAGCAAGTCTTCATCAGTGAAGTTCAAGATGCCGTCTTCGCCGATGCTGAACGTTTGATCTTGTGGTTGTGGAAGGTCATTGACTGGGTTAACGGTTAGGTCAGCCGTCGCAACCAGCGTATCTGTACCATCGCTAATGTCGAACGTTAGGTCAATGTCACCATTGAAGTTCGCATCTGGCGTAATGGTAAAGCTGCCGTCATCGTTAGCAACAACCGTCGCGTCTCCATCAACAATCAAGTTAGAAGCAGTAAGGTCGTCGCCATCTACATCACTCGCTTGAGAAAGAAGCTGCTCTTGGCTCAAGGTAATCGAACCGTCTTCCTCAACACTGTATGCAAGGTCGCCTGATACTGGTACATCGTTGATTGGTAATACATCAACCGTAATAAACGTATCAACCTGAGCGCCGTCTTCATCTTGAATGGTTACATCCAATTGAACTTGGCCGTTGAAGTTTTCATTCGGAGCGAAGCTACATGTACCGTCACCATTGATTGAGAAGATACCGTCTGGGCCATCGTAGTTGATCTCAACAAGCTCAACATCACCTTCAATATCAGAAGCGTTCAACAGAACTTGAGACTCATTGAAAGTCAGTACTGAATCTTCATCGATGGTGTATGACGTAGGGCCAGCAACTGGCGGATCGTTCACCTCAAGGACAGTAATACCCGCCGTTGTTGCTTCAGTCGCTCCATCTTCATCCGTCACGACAACATCTAGGCTAACTTCGCCATTAAAGTTCTCGTTTGGCGAGAAGGTGTATGTACCGTCACCGTTGATTTCCAGAACACCGTCGCTACCACTGTAACTCACGTTATCAATTGCGACTTCGCCTTCGATATCCGAAGAGTTCGCTAGCAGTTGTTCGTTGCTGATTGTAATAGAGTTGTCTTCATGAACCGTGTAAGACGTACTACCCGCAACCGGAGGATCATTCTCTGGCGTCACGCTCACATCAATGTTAGCGGTTACCGTATCGGTACCATCTGATACATTGAACGAGAAGTTCACATCGCCATTGAAGTTTTCGTTTGGCGCGAAACTGTAGGTGCCATCGCCATTATCGGTTAGGACACCGTCTGCGCCAGTGTAAGTTACACCTTCAACACTTAGGTCATCTCCCTCAATGTCAGTCGCGCCCGTTAATAGGTCTTGGTCATTGAACGTTAACACGCCATCTTCGCCGACTGTGAATGCGTGGTCTTGTGCTTCTGGACCGTCATTTACTGGTGAAACTGTTAACTCAAGGTTGGTAGAGACAACATCATCACCATCAGACACATCAAACGTAAAGCTCACATCGCCATTGAAATCAGCATCTGGCGTTAATGTGTACGTACCATCACCGTTATCGGTAATCGTAACGCTCTCATCATCGGTTGCTAAATTCAGAGCCGTCAACTGATCGCCATCTAAATCACGCGCATTAGCCAATAAGTCTTCTTGCGTAATGATGATTGAACCATCTTCTTCAACCGTTGCAGAAACCGGAAGTGCTTCAGGTGCGTGCTCAATGTGCGCGCCTGTCGCGTTAATGTAGATGGTTTGAGATACCGTTTCAGAATCATCATTCGATAACTCTGTCGCAGTTGCGGTTACATGAACTTCAAGCTGCTCATTGAAGTCTTCTGGTAACTGGATTTGTAACGCATTTTCGATAGCCGTTGTTGGTAAGTTCACCGTACCATCAGGGCCAACCGTTACTTCACCGCTGTAGATTTGGCTGTTCACTTCACCGACATCGATTGTGAAGTTGAAGTCAGAATAGTCAGCATCACCGCCGCCATACAAATCTTCAAATCCGTAAACCAGCTCGCCGTCTTCATTAACCGTAGTACGAGTATGTTCGATACCATCTTGGTTTAGCTGAGAGCTTGAACCACCATGGAAGATCGCGTCACCATTTTGGCCTTGAATCACTGTCTCGGTTCCATCAGCAGCCACAAAGACAAGTTGAGGATCAACCGTATCCATGTTCGCAGGCGAACCATCCTCAGCACGGAACTCATACTGACCGTCTTGCATCGCATCAAAGTCGTTGTGCTGATGTCCGTTTGGAATTAAGAACAGGTTAAAGCTCTCACCTTCCTCGACTTGGAAGCTGAACTGATCTTGCCCAGGGACAAGGTCACCGCCGCCACCCACTTGCGATGCATTCTCGTAGACAACTTCAACACCTGTGATGTTGCCGTCTTCATCGACCTTGTAGTAACCCGCTGCGTTTTGGTATCCCGCGGTTTCGCCTTCAAACGTTACTGTGATTTCAGTATCGTTATAACTGGTGATACCGTTTTCTTGGTCATTCAGAACACCTTCATTATCGTATTGAATAACCGAACCTTCTGGAACACCATCCACAGTTACCGTCAGTGTTTCTGATAGATCTTGGTCTACCAGTGCAGCCGCAATATTAAGCTCAACAATGCCGCCTGGCTCAACCAGAATTGCTTCATCATCAACGTTGACACCATCGCCATCGGTTATCACAAGATCCGGCGCATCCGCGACTGCTTCAATATGAACGTTAAGGTCTTGTTCAACCTCATCCGTACCGTCTGTTACCGTAAAGCTGAACTGCAGATCACCACTGAAGTGCTCTTCAGGAACGAAGCTGAACGTGCCGTCACCATTATCGGTGACTGTGCCTTCATCGCCAGAGTAATTGATGCTAGTAACGCTTAGGTCGTCGCCATCAATATCAATCGCACCACTCAACAGATCTTCTTGAGTGAACAGGATGCTGCCATCCTCTTCGATGTGGTACATGCCTGGGGCAACAATTGGAATGTCATTCACCGGATTCACGGTCAATGCCATATCATTAGACGTGCTCAGCTCACCGTCGCTCACCTCATAAGTGAATGCAATATCGCCATTGAAGTTCTCTGAAGGTGTCACTGTGTACGTGCCATCACCATTGTCTACAATGCTGGCATTTGGATCGTTAGTTTCAAGCGCGCTTGCAAACAACTCATCGCCATCTTGGTCGCTCGCGTTCTCCAACAGCATTTCTTGTGTAACGAGGATTGAACCATCTTCGTCGACATCTGCCACCATCGGTGTCGCTTCTGGCGCATCGTTGACGAACTCAACTTTTAGGTCGATGTTTGCGGCAACCACATCAGTGCCATCGCTCACATCAAACGCTAAGTCAACATTACCGAAGAAGCCTTGCTCTGGTGTTAATGTGTATGTTCCGTCACCATTGTCTGTGACTTCTACCGTGTCGCTTGCGCTCGTTACATTCACAACTGACAGTTCATCACCTTCAACGTCTGTCGCTTGTGCCAGTAATTCAGCTTCGGTAATAGTAATCGCTTGACCATCTTCCGTAGCGAAAGACATGTCAGGCACGTCTGGGGCATCATTGATTGGATTTACGGTTAGGTTGAGGTCAGCGGCAACAGTTTCGATTGCGTCAGTGACATCGTAAGTAAATTCAATCTCACCAAAGAAATCTGCACTTGGTGTAATCGTGAAGCTACCGTCTGGGTTTTCTACAACAACAGCATTTGGATCGTTGGTCGCAAAGTTAACCGCTTCAAGGTTATCGCCATCTACATCGGTTGCATTCGCTAACAGATCCTCTTGAGTAATAGTGATTGAACCATCTTCATCAACAGTGGCTTCAATTGGACCACTCACCTCAGGGCCTTCATTGACAATTTCAACGTCAATTCTTGCAGTGCTTGGTGCACTTGCTTGGCCATCACTTATGTCGAAAGTCAGATTCACTTCACCAGAGAAGTCTTCTGCAGGTTCGAAGGTAAAGGTATTATCCCCGTTATCCGTTAACGTACCTTGCGTTTGGTCTGCAAGTAATAGGTTTTCGACATGAAGAATGTCGCCATCAACATCGGTAGCACCAGACAATAGGTCTTTCGCTTCGATGATCATGGAGCCATTTTCAAGCATTTGGGTGTGCAATGGTTCACCCGGAACCGGCACATCATTGACTGGTACGACCGTTAGGTCTAGATGCGTTGCAACTTCATCAGTTCCATCAAACACCTTGTAGTCGATGTCGATTTCACCATTGAAGTTTTCATTCGGCATGAAGGTAAACGTACCATCGCCGTTATCAACTAGCTCACCGTTATCACCACCGTAAGTGATGTCAGAAATAGACAGCGTATCGCCTTCCACATCTGTGGTGTTCGCTAGCAAGTCATCTGCACTGAACGTGATACCTTCATCTTCATCTGTCGATAGAACAATCGGGCCAGAAACGATTGGCGCATCATTTACTGATTCGAAATTGATATTGATGATATTGCTGTCTGTCAGCTCACCATCGGTAACTTGGTAACCAAGTTCGATTTCACCATGGAAGTTTTCATCCGGTGTTACCGTCCAAGTGCCATCACCATTATCGGTGAGTGTTGCATGCTCTGAGTTTTCACCCACTAGCTCTAGATTTTCAATATCAAGGTCGTCGCCATCAATATCAGATGCTTGCGCCAGTAGTTGCTCTTCGGTAATCACAACCGAAGCAAACTGGGCAGAACCATCGGTATCGACAGTAATATTCGGAAGATCAGCCGTTAACTCGATTTCGTTGTCACCCGCATGGATATTCAACTCAACCGTTTCAGTAATCTCTGAGCCATCTACACCAATCGATGTAAACACCGCTTCATCATGACAAGTTTGTGACACTGTCATGTTTTGAACGACGTAAGTACCATTACCTTGCACGGTACCGAGCTCAAAGTAGGACACTGGTTGATCAACCGTTAGCGTGTAATCTGTCTCGAAAGTACCACGGTCTTCTTTGTGGTAAGTCATCGAGTCAATTAGGTCGCCATCCTCATTGAACGCTTTGATTTCTACTTCTGTAAAGTGACGAGACTCTTCCATGAACCAGCCACCCAAACCATCAAGGTGGAAGCTGATTTCATTGATGTCTTGACCTTCAACCGAAACTGTCAGTTTCTCATCACCACTTAAGCCTTGGCGGTCAGTATCACCGATACCATGACCAATGTGGGTGTTGCCATTCCAGGCACCAAGAGGGTCATCGTTACTTTGCACAGTTACCGTTAAGTCACCATCTGAGAACTCACGCGTATAAGGGTCAACTTCTGTACCCCAATCATCCACACTCGCGTTATCGTCAAACGTACCGATTTGTGTGGTGTGTGTACCTTCAGCAAGAGCATCTTCACTTGGAACAAAGCGCACTTCGGTATCTGCAGGAACTTCTTGTCCTACTTCCAGTACCACCCATTCGTCATTCACATTTGCTTCAATGATGCCGTTTTCTGGCGCTTGGTCTAAACGTAGTGCTGGTTCTTCACGAAGTGTCACACCAACTGTTTGGTCTTCTTGCGCTTGGATGAAGATTTCATCGCCCGCTTCTGGCGCATCGTTGACAGGGTTAACCGTCAAGTCGAGTGTCGTCAGAACTTCATTCTCACCATCACTGATGCTGTATGTGAAGTCCAACTCGCCATTGAAGTTTTCTGTGTGCGTAATAGTGAATGAACCATCGTCATTAGTAACAATTGTCGCATCTGGATCGTTGGTTTGTAGGTTAGATGCCGTTAACTCATCACCTTCAACATCGGTCGCATTAGCGAGTAACTGCTCTTGAGTAATGGTGATTGAATTATCTTCATCGACTTCAGCCTGAATGCCCGAAGTTTCAGGTCCGTCATTCACAGCGATAACATCGATGCCAGCGGTTGTGGTTGCGGTTGCACCGTCTTCGTCAACGACAACAACGTCTAGTGAAATATCACCATCGAAGTTTTCATTTGGCGTAAAGGTGTAAGTACCATTGCCATTATCAACAAAAGAGCCGTCATCACCGGAGTACGATACTCCAGACAGTGAAACATCACCTTCTACATCGGAAGAGTTTGCCAATAATTGCTCATCACTGATCGTGATTTGGCCATCTTCTTGAACTGTGTACGATGTTGAGCCCGCTACTGGTGGGTCATTCTCAGGCGTTACGCTGACATCAATAACAGCTGATGTTGAATCAGTACCGTCAGAGACATCGAATGAGAATTGAACATCACCATTGAAGTTCTCGTTTGGAGCAAAGCTATATGTGCCGTCGCCATTATCGCTAAGAACACCATCTGCACCAGTGTAGAGCACGTTTTCAATCGACAGCTCGTCACCATCAACATCCGACGCGCCTACAAGCAGGTCAGCATCGGTGAAGAGTAACGTACCGTCTTCTTCAATCGTGAACTGTTGATCTTGCGCTTGTGGCAAGTCATTAACCGGATTCACGGTAATGTCTAGGCCAACTTGAACTGAACCACCATCGTTATCGATGATATCGAAGTTCAGATCTAGGTCACCGTTGTAATCTGCGTTCGGTGTGATGGTGTAGCTGCCATCATCATTGTGTTGGATGGTCGCATTTTCATCAGTAGATAGGTTGATAGCTTCTAAGTTGTCGCTATCGATATCACCTGCTCTTGCTAGCAATTGCTCTTGGCTTAGCGTGATGGAGCTATCTTCATTGATGGTGTAAGCCAAATCGCCCGATACTGGCGCATCATTGATTGGCAATACATCAACGTTAATGTGTGTTTCAACCGTTGCGCCATCTTCATCTTGAATGGTCACACCCAGTTGAACCTGACCATTGAAGTTTTCGTTGGGTGCAAAGCTGCATGTACCATCACCATTTACAGTGAAGATACCGTCAGAGCCATCGTAGTTAATGCCAACAAGTTCTACATCTCCTTCGACATCCGAAGCATTCACAAGAATCTGAGATTCACTGAACGTCAGAACCGAATCTTCGTCAATGGTGTATGACGTTGGACCCGCAACTGGTGGATCGTTCACTTCAAGAACGGTAATACCTGCTGTGGTTTCATCAATTGCACCTTCTTCATCTGCAACAATCACATCAAGGCTGATATCACCGCTGAAGTTTTCATTAGGAAGGAAGGTATAGCTGCCATCGCCGTTATCTTGGAACACACCATCAGTGCCACTGTAAGTCACAGTATCAACCGACACCGCACCTTCAATATCCGAAGAGTTAGCTAGCAACTGTTCATCAGAAATTGTGATGGCATTGTCTTCATTGACCATGTATGAGGTTGAACCCGCAACTGGCGGATCGTTCTCAGGAGTCACACTCACATCAATGTTAGCGCTAACGGTTTCTGTGCCATCAGACACATCGAAACTGAAGTTCACATCGCCATTGAAGTTCTCGTTTGGCGCAAAGGTATAAGTACCATCACCGTGGTCGGTCAGTACGCCATCACCACCTGTATAGCTAATACCTTCAACGGTTAAGTCGTCGCCATCAATATCGGTGGCACCGGTAAGTAAGCCGGCGTCTGTAAATTGAAGCGTACCGTCTTCTGCGATACTGAATTGTTGGTCTTGAGGAACCGGCAAGTCATTAACTGGGTTAACAGTAAGATCGGCGGTTGCTTGAACCGTGTCAGTACCGTCAGTGATGTTGAATTGAATATCAATGTCACCGTTGAAGTTTTCATCTGGCGTAATCGTGAAACTGCCGTCATCGTTAGCTACAACCGTCGCATCACCACCAACTGTTAAGTCACTTGCGGTTAGATCTTCGCCTTCTACATCGGACGCTTGAGACAACAGCTGATCTTGGCTCAGTGTGATTGAACCATCTTCGTTAACGTTGTAAGCCAAATCACCAGACACTGGCGCATCATTGATTGGTAATACGTCAACATTGATGACGGTTTCCACTTCTGCACCATCTTCATCACGAATGGTGACATCAAGCTGAACTTGGCCATTAAAGTTCTCATTTGGAGCGAAGCTGCAAGTGCCGTCACCATTTACTGAGAAGATACCCTCAGGGCCATCGTAGCTAATACCAACAAGCTCAACATCCCCTTCTACATCTGAGGCGTTAAGCAACACTTGAGACTCACTGAAGGTAAGTACTGAGTCTTCATCAATGGTGTAAGACGTAGGGCCTGCAACCGGCGGATCGTTCACTTCAAGAACATTGATGCCCGCGGTCGTTGAGTCGGTCGTACCATCTTCATCAGCAACAACCACATCCAGTGCAATTTCACCGCTGAAGTTCTCATTTGGCGAGAAGGTGTAAGTGCCGTTACCATTGATTTCGAGGACACCGTCGCTACCAGAGTAAGTCACGCTGTCTATCGATACATCACCTTCAATATCTGAAGATGTTGCCAATAGTTGTGCATCAGAAATGGTAATCGAATTATCTTCATTCACCGTGTAGGACGTTGAGCCCGCAACAGGCGGATCGTTCTCAGGAGTCACGCTAACATCAATGTTTGCAGACACGGTATCGGTACCGTCTGACACATCGAAGCTAAAGCTCACATCACCATTGAAGTTTTCGTTTGGAGCAAAGCTATATGATCCCTCACCCAAGTCAGTCAGTACGCCATCAGTGCCTTCATAAGTGATGTCTTCAACCGTCAGGTTATCACCTTCAACATCTGTCGCGCCTGTAAGCAGGTCCGCGTCTGTGAACAGTAAAGTACCGTCTTCTGCAATACTGAACTGTTGGTCTTGAGGGACTGGTAAATCATTTACAGGATTAACGGTTAGGTCAGCTGAAGCTTGAACGGTGTTAGTACCATCAGAGATATCGAAGCTGATATCGATGTCACCGTTGAAGTTCTCATCTGGCGTGATGGTGAAGCTGCCGTCATCATTAGCTACAACCGTCGCATCTCCACCAACCGTTAGGCTGCTGGCCGT
>NZ_JBFRMS010000010.1:28318-28843 GCF_041470505.1 Vibrio sp. 10N.261.55.C5 | reverse complement strand
TTCGTCGATTGAGTACGCTAGGTCGCCAGACACTGGCGCATCATCAACGGCAGTTACGCTCACGTCGATGTTTGCTGATACCGTATCGGTTCCGTCAGAGACATCGAAGCCGAAGTTTACGTCACCATTGAAGTTTTCGTTTGGAGCGAATGTGTAAGTACCATTACCGTTATCAGTAAGGATACCGTCGCCACCGTCGTAGGTCACACCTTCAACCGTTAGGTTGTCGCCTTCAATGTCAGTAGCGCCTGTTAATAGGTCTGCATCGGTGAAGATAAGCGTTCCATCTTCTTCAACGCTGAACTGTTGATCTTGAGGGACAGGCAGGTCATTAACTGGGTTAACGGTTAGATCCGCAGAAGCCTGAACGGTGTTAGTACCATCAGAGATATCGAAGCTAATATCGATATCACCATTGAAGTTCTCATCTGGCGTGATGGTGAAGCTGCCGTCATCATTAGCTACAACCGTCGCATCTCCACCAACCGTAAGGTCGCTAGCCGTAAGGTCATCGCCTTCCACATC
>NZ_JBFRMS010000010.1:0-27558 GCF_041470505.1 Vibrio sp. 10N.261.55.C5 | reverse complement strand
TCGATTGAGTACGCTAAGTCACCAGACACTGGCGCATCATCAACCGCTGTAACACTCACATCGATGTTGGCAGAGACCGTATCGGTGCCATCTGACACATCGAAGCCGAAGTTTACGTCACCATTGAAGTTTTCATTTGGCGCAAAGGTGTACGTACCGTTGCCATTGTCAGTAAGGATACCGTCGCCACCATCGTAGGTCACACCTTCAACCGTTAGGTTATCACCTTCAATGTCGGTAGCGCCTGTAAGCAGATCCGCGTCTGTGAACTGTAAAGTACCGTCTTCTGCAATACTGAACTGTTGATCTTGAGGTACTGGTAGGTCGTTTACTGGGTTAACCGTTAGGTCAGCCGATGCTTGAACGGTATTGGTGCCATCAGAGATATCGAAACTGATATCGATGTCACCGTTGAAGTTCTCATCTGGCGTAATCGTGAAGCTGCCATCATCGTTAGCTACAACCGTCGCATCACCACCAACCGTTAGGCCGCTAGCAGTAAGGTCATCGCCTTCCACATCAGATGCTTGTGATAACAGTTGCTCTTGGCTTAAACGGATAGAACCGTCTTCATCGATTGAGTACGCTAGGTCGCCAGACACTGGCGCATCATCAACGGCAGTCACACTTACATCGATGTTTGCTGACACCGTATCGGTGCCGTCAGACACATCAAAACCGAAGTTTACGTCGCCATTGAAGTTTTCATTCGGCGCAAAGGTGTAAGTCCCGTTGCCGTTGTCGGTCAAGATACCGTCGCCGCCATCGTAGGTCACACCTTCAACCGTTAGGTTGTCGCCTTCAATGTCAGTAGCGCCTGTTAATAGGTCTGCATCGGTGAAGATAAGCGTTCCATCTTCTTCAACACTGAACTGTTGATCTTGAGGTACTGGCAAATCATTTACTGGGTTAACCGTTAGGTCTGCAGAAGCTTGAACCGTATTGGTGCCATCAGAGATATCGAAGCTGATATCGATGTCACCATTGAAGTTCTCATCTGGCGTGATGGTGAAACTGCCATCATCGTTTTGAGTAACGGTTGCATCACCGCCGACGGTTAAGTCGCTTGCTGTTAGATCATCGCCTTCTACGTCAGATGCTTGTGATAGTAATTGCTCTTGGCTTAAACGGATAGAACCGTCTTCATCGATTGAGTACGCTAGGTCACCAGACACTGGTGCATCATCAACGGCAGTTACACTCACATCGATGTTGGCAGAGACCGTATCGGTACCGTCAGATACATCAAAACCGAAGTTTACGTCACCATTGAAGTTCTCGTTTGGCGCAAAGGTGTAAGTACCATTACCGTTATCAGTAAGGATACCGTCACCGCCATCGTAGGTCACACCTTCAACCGTTAGGTTGTCGCCTTCAATGTCCGTTGCGCCTGTTAACAGGTCTGCATCAGTGAAGATGAGTGTGCCGTCTTCTTCAACGCTGAACTGTTGATCTTGAGGTACTGGCAGGTCATTAACTGGGTTAACGGTTAGGTCAGCCGATGCTTGAACCGTATTGGTACCATCTGAGATATCGAAGCTAATATCGATATCACCATTGAAGTTCTCATCTGGCGTGATGGTGAAACTGCCATCATCGTT
This sequence comes from Vibrio sp. 10N.261.55.C5, assembly GCF_041470505.1. Lineage (NCBI taxonomy): Bacteria > Pseudomonadati > Pseudomonadota > Gammaproteobacteria > Vibrionales > Vibrionaceae > Vibrio > Vibrio sp. 10N.261.55.C5. Next base: position 25,957 of record NZ_JBFRMS010000010.1, on the reverse strand, counting down.
AGCTACAACCGTCGCATCACCACCAACCGTTAGGCCGCTAGCAGTAAGGTCATCGCCTTCAACATCAGATGCTTGTGATAACAGTTGCTCTTGGCTTAGACGAATCGAACCATCTTCGTCGATTGAATACGCTAGGTCACCAGACACAGGCGCATCATCAACCGCAGTCACACTTACATCGATGTTGGCAGAGACCGTATCGGTGCCGTCTGATACATCAAAACCGAAGTTTACGTCGCCATTGAAGTTTTCATTCGGTGCGAAGGTGTATGTGCCATTACCGTTGTCGGTAAGAATACCGTCGCCACCGTCGTAGGTCACACCTTCAACCGTTAGGTTGTCACCTTCAATGTCTGTCGCACCAGAAAGGAGGTCAGCGTCGGTGAATACAAGAGTTCCGTCTTCCTCGATTTCAAACGTTTTATCTTCAGGAACAGGCGCGTCATTAATCGGGCGTACCGTTAAATCAATTGCGCTGCTAATCGTTTCTTGGCCGTCACTGATGTCGAAAGTAAGGTCAAGTTCACCATTAAAATCAGCTGAAGGAACAACGGTGAAAGTACCATCACCATTGTCTTGAACTGTTGCATCATCACCAACTTGAACGTTAGAAGCAACAAGCTCGTCCCCATCTACATCACTTGCGTATTCGAGTAATTGTTCTTGAGTGAATGTTATGGAGCCATCTTCATCCATGATGTAAGCCAGATCTTGTTCAGCTTCTGGCGCATCATTTTCACTTTCCACTTTGATTTTAAACGTTTCGCTTACCGTTTCAGAATCAAAGTCATCCTCTACTTCGCTAATGGTCTCTTCGTCAGAAGCTTGAACATCAACTGCAAACGTCTCTTCTACTGTTTGTGAATCTAGCTCATCACCAACTTGTTGGTCACCCGACTCTGAAGATGTCGCACTCGGCGCTGCTGAAGTACGCGCAGCTTGGCCTTGTTCTTCATTACCTTCAGCGTCTACACCACCTGTCGCAGCCTCTGCGATATCACCACCTACAGCTTGTGCGCCCGCTCCAGCACCGCCACCACTGCCAGCAGCGTTATCCGAGCCAGCTTCAGAAGCGGCTCCACCAACTACATTGGATTGTGCAGCGTCTGAATCTCCATCACTTTCTGGCGTCTCTTCTTGCACAGCCGCACCAGAAGCAGAGGCATCTTCAGCATTACCTGCACCACTCGGATTTTCGTCTAAAGCCTGGTTAACTTCGTCTGCCGCATCCGCATTTTCAGCACCCGTCGCTATTGTCGACGCAATCGTGTTTTGTTGATTTTGTTGATTCTGCTGTTGGGAGGGCGTACCCGCGTCGTTCGTGTCCGTTTGTTCTACCGCGTCATTTAGATCTTCATTTTGGTTGTTTTGGTTATTTTCGCCTGCCATTACAGCCTCCGTTGCTACTAGCTAACTGATCGTATTTATAGAGGCATTAAAGGACATCATTTTGAAAAACCAATTTTTTATACAACATTTTTCATAATTTCTTTTTAAAGAGAAAGAATCAAAAAAAATTTGAAAACTGCCTTTAAAGATCCTTAGTTATTGTGATTAAAGCAATTAAGGCAGTGGAGCGATGATAGACATGACGAATTTGTTGCGCTCGGTCGACAACAACCACAAAGGGCTGCAATTGCTATTAGGCGACTTTTACAATGACTTTTCTGACGCAGCCCTAAATATAGAAGCGCTTTATAACGGTAATCATTTTGATGAACTCAATAGTTACTCAAAACGATTGAAGACCATCTTAACGTTGCTTTGCGACCAAGACCTTCCGCCAAAAATGGCCAAATTGGAACACTTGAGTAGACACGAGTTTCCTGCGCCGGAAGATCTAATAGAGGATGTAAAAACTGAATTGCACAACGTCAATCGACAAATCAACCACTTGTTGGATATTAAGGAAGTAATAGATGGCAAGTAACCGAGGTCAGTCATGAGCAATAACCAAATAGAACATCACCTCAGAAAAGCACTCGTTTCCAATAACGAGGCTTCTAAGGTCACAGCTGATGACACTATTGTGCTTGCTAGTGCCATGACCAGCGTTCACAAAACGTTGCTCATTATATTCTTGCTCGCTTTGGTCGCTATTGCGGTGGCGTCACAAGCACGTATCGATATAGTTGTTTCTGTACGTGGCGAACTGCTATTGGAATCGGATGTTGAGAAAGTTCAGCATTTAGAAGGCGGGATATTAGAAGAATTGTTAGTCAGAAAAGGGGAAGTCGTTTATGAGGGCCAACCTATCGCTCGAATACGCTCACTTGACCGTAACACTCAACTTGATACCGTCAATACTGAAATTATTCAGATAGAGCTCGATAAGATTCGTTATGAAAGCTTACGCGACATGATAGAGCCTAACTTCGACGCTTTCATTGAGAAATACCCTGAGCAAGTTCAGGTCAACATGAATACCTGGAGACAAGAATTCTCTAAAAACCGTTCAAATGAAGAACTCATTACACACGATATTAAGCACAAGAACTCGTTGATCAGTTCAATGTTAAAGCGTCGCAAAAGTTCAGAAAATCAACTCTCTCTGATACGTAAGCAGCTCAACATCAAAAACACCCTCTATAAAGAAGAGATGGCGTCTTATGTCGACGTTCTTAACATGAAAGTACAAGAGTCGAATATGGTGCGTGAGATTGAGAACCTTGACGAATCTGTGATGAATGAGCGTTTCCAACTCGACAAACTGGAAAAGCAACACCGTGACTTGGTTGAGAATCGAAACTCTGAGTACCAAGCACAAATCATTCAAGCGAACAAAGACCTCAAGCTAAAGCGAATCTTACAACCGCAGCATTCCGACAAGGTTGATCGCCTAGTCGTCTACTCGCCAGTCGATGGTGTGGTCGATAAACTTCACTTCAATTTCCGCTCTGCTGTGATTCCGCCAGGAGAAAGTATCGCCGATATTGCCCCAATAAATAATTCGTTACACGGTGAAGCGAAGATCCCACGTAAAGACATGGGATTTGTCGAAATTGGTCAGGCAGTGAAAGTAAAAATGGATACCTATAACTTTGCAAAATACGGGTTTGTTGAGGGAACCATCGCCTCAATCAGCCGTTCATCATACGAAGAAGAAGACGCTGAATTCTATTTAGCTGAGATTGAAATTGACCGAAACTTTCTTGAACGAGGAGGCACTCAATACAAGTTATCACCTTACATGGAGTTTACCGCTGATGTGAAAACAGGCTCGCGTCGCGTGATCGAATACGCTGCGAAACCGGTGATGTCAGCCATCGAGGATGCTTTCGATGAGAGATAATCAATGAGCGGTAAACCTTCGTACAATATTTCCATACCCGCCCTACGTCTAAGCATACTATTTAGCGTGGTATTGGCTGCGCTCGCTTTCTATTTATACTTTTCTTGGTCAAAAATAGATTCAGTCGCACAAGTGCAAAGCGCCCCACTGCTCATACAAGCCCAGAAGCTTAATCAGACCATAGAACAAGATATTCAAACTCTGCAACAGTGTTTAAGTACCAATACTTGCGGCACTAACGAATTCAACCTGGTTAACTTGAAGCTTGAAATTGATGAATTTCGCTCTTTAGCCTCGTTGAACAAAACCGAGTTCAGCTTGGTTGGGGCAACTGAATACACACAACTGGAATTGGCGATTAATCGTTTCTCCGATAGCGCAAAAACACGTAACGACGTATTAGGCTTGTACCTTTCATTGACCAATAACTATCTGCAGATGGACGACAACTATCGCACCATGTTTAACAACCATGCAAATGACTTAATGTCAGAAAAAAACGAGTTCTTTATCTGGTTGTTTATGGTGGTCGTGATATTGGCTGTGATTACGATTCTATCCAACTCAGTTGCTATGTTGAAGCTAAAGAAATCCAGTTCTAACGAACGCGAAATCGACTATGAATTCGATGCCCTGTATCAAGAGCTGAAGCAGCTAGATTTACAACGTCTTGAAGAGCTTCTTAATGAAGTTAGCATCAACCCCAAGCAGCGTCAGATTTACTCTCATCTCAAACTTATTTTCAGTAAATTAGAAGACCAAAAGCGCAATAACGATCTCTACAAACAGTTGTATGCGCTGATCGGTTATGAGATTCGCGGAATTACAAACACCATCAACGGTGGCGTCCAATATCTGGTTCAAGAAACCGATGAAAACGGCGTGTTGATGGCGAACGATATTACCTCTGCGTGTAGCACACTATCTGAGTTAGCAGAAAACTATAATCGCTTGATATCACAGGGTACGGAAAGCAAGTCGAAAGAGTTCTCTTTACTGAGTGTGTTATCTGAATTAATGATTCATATCAGTGCCAAAGTACAACGTAATGAAAGCCAACTTGACTGTTTTATCTCTGACAACTTACCCAATCGTGTAGAAGGTCAATCCACCAGCTTGTTCTGGATATTGTTCCTGCAGCTTTCCAATGCCATTCAACTCAAATCAAATAAGAAACTGTTTGTAACGATTGAATCGGGTGCGGCTTCAGACATGGAAAATACCCGTGTCACCATCAACCTCAACTTCTTATCAACACTGGATGTTTCTGTTGCCAAGCTCAACAAACTCCATTGGAGCGCACACAAAGACCATACAGCCAGCACAGATGACTTAGCGAAAAGCGTTCTGAAGGATTACGGATATTACGAGAGCCACTGGTTCCAGTCAGGGGCTCAGGAACGTTTTCAGATCGAGCTTGATCTTAAGGCTAAGAACTTCCACACAGAGAAAACTCGCTTTGATGGCAAGCGTTTACTCTTGTGTGCTAATACTCAAGTTCGCATCGATGTGATGAAGAAAATGCTCAGTAACTTGGGGCTTGATATCACCGAGATTCGCACTGCAAATGAGCTTTTCTCAGCGGCGAAAACGTTCGGTGATTACGATGCGATTATGCTCACCGATACCTTTGAACCCAACAAACTGCCCTCACTAAGTAAGACTGTGAAATCTCAGCTTAAGAACCACCCAAATACCAAGTTACTGTTGTCAGTGACCAACACTCAGCAAGCACAAGAGTGTCATAGCTTCGTCGACAAAATCATCAACGCCCCTGCTATCCCTTATGAGTTCATTCCAAACCTACTCACCATTATGGAAGCGGAAGCCTCGGAAGAACAGATGGAGAATAGCTCATTCCTTATCGTAGAAGATGACCGAGTTCAGCAGATTTTACTTAAACGAATCCTTACCAAGCAAGAATATGAACCAGACATGGTTGGCGATGGCGCTGACGCAGTGAAACACTTCATGAATAAACGTTCAGACATCATTTTCATGGACTGCATCATGCCGGGTATGGGCGGCATTGAAGCCACAAAACGTATTCGCCAGTTTGAACAAGAAAACGAGAAGAACCCTTGTACCATCATAGGTGCAACCGCATTGACCAGCAGTAACGAACACCAGGCTTGTATCGAAGCCGGAATGGATTACGTGATCAGCAAACCTTATAAAAGTGACCAAATAATCAAGGTGATCAACAAGTATGTGGCGGTACAAAAACTTAACTAGCAGCATTATGGCTGCGCTTGCTTTAAGCACGACACCTTCGGCATCGGCGACTACCCTGCTTGAGGCGGTAGAACTCGGCCTGCAAAACAACCTATCCCTTCGCGCCAGTGATAAAGGTGTGGAAGAGAACGAATACAACATTGGGATCAGCCGATCTAAGTTTCTGCCTTCACTCAATGGTGCTGCCGATACCACATGGAACGAGAATGAAACCTTGCTATCGAGCGTTCCCGATAAAACCTCTAGCTATAACTCAAACAGTTACAGCCTTTCTCTTTCGCAATCCATATTCAATCTTAGTGACATTTTCAAATATGGGACAGCAAAACTCGACTTCAATATCGAAGAGATTAAACACGAGAACAAAATCCAAAGCACCATTTCGGAAATCGGTTCTCAATACTTTGAGTATTTGAAAAACAACGCCCAAATCAAAGCGACCAAGGTTGAGCTTAAATCGTCCGAAACGCGCGAACATCAAATGCGACGTAATGTAGAGCTTGGTAACACCGCAGCCAGTGAGCTTTACGAAGTGATCGCTCAGAAAGAAGGCGTGTCGAACCGATTGAGAACCTTGCAAAAAGATCGACGTGTCATTATCAACGGGCTCTCTATTCAAATTCAATACCCTATTACTCCGTCGCAAGACATATACGAAAGCGTGCCTTTAAAAGAGATAAACGAAACCGAGCAACGCTCGATCATGGATCAGGCGTTAAAGCTCAATAACGATTTATTGGTAGCAAAGAAAACCGTAGAGAGAAGCCGCAGAAGCTTAAAAGAGAGCGGTACGAATTTCTTACCGACCGTGTCGCTTTCAGCCAGCTATCGACACGATGATGCCAATAATTTCGACAGATTAGATCCAACAGCGACAGGCGAAAGTAACTCAACCAGTGTTGGCTTAAACCTCGCCGTGCCTATCTTGTCCGGTGGTTCTGATTACTATGGTTATCAGAAATCATCAACGGCCATCGAGCGTACTGAACTGCTTTACCAAGATGCGCTTTACACCACACGTAACAGCGTGAATACCTCCGTGCTCAACATTAACGATTTCTCGCAATCTATAAGCAGTTACGAAAACATCATTCGCGCCAACTACGCGTCTTATAAAGGGATCCAAAGGGCCTACCAATTAGGCACGCGTACCATCACCGACTTGCTGGCGGCGGAAAGTAAACTGTTCAGCGCGTTAAGAGACTACGAAAGCGCACGATACGACTACATCATCGAGACCATCAAGCTTGAGCAAATTAAGGGAATACTCTCAATTCAATCTATCGAAAGCGTGATGCAATTAATGAGTGATATTGAAGGTCGCGACAATCAAGATTTGGTGCCAAAACATCTTCTCTCAACGGAGTCATTGAGAAAAGGAGGTCACAATGCAAACTGAGCAGTTTTCGCAAAAGATCAACATGGCAGATAAGTGTTATCTGACTTTCTCAACGATAATATCGACCCTGTTTGGTTTGGTACTGCCCTTCTCTATTCTGATCATTTTTGACCGAGTGTTACCCAACCAAGCACAAGATACGCTGTTCTTATTGTTCGCGATTATTTTGATTTCCATCTTCCTCGACTACCACTTAAAAAGTCAGGAAGAGAAGATATCTTCCGTTATCATGAGGCAGTTTGAAACCAACCTAACCAACAAGGTATTCCAATCCATCTGTTTGGCGGAAATATCTAAATTCCGTCGTTTGGAACCAGGCGAATACCTAGAACGAATCTCAACCATTCCTGAACTTAAGACCTTCTTTGGTGGAGAATCGGTTCGAGCGCTTATCAACCTTGCTGTTAGCGTGATTACTATACTTATCATCGGTCTCATCAACATATGGGCTGGTATCACCCTTCTAATTGCCTCGGCTGTCTTAGCGATTTTCGCTTGGAGTCTTTCCAAACAGAAAATTGGTAGCTTGCAGAATAAGTCAGACATCGAAGGGTTAACTACCTCCAAAATCATTGAGATCATCTCTAGCCCGCTTGATATTAAAGCGCGAAACATGGAGTACCGCGTTGAAAGCCTGATGACACAAATGGTCGAAGAGCGTGAAGTGGAGAACATCAAATATGAGCAAATCGAGTCGAACTTTGGCTTGATTTTGGCGCTCATCCAACAGCTATCCATTGCTTGCGTTGTTGTGGTCTTGGCGACTGCCGTAATCAATATGGAATCGAGTCAAGGCATCATGGCCGCGATCATCATGCTAACCAACCGTTACTTTGCGCCATATCAACAGGTAATGAGAACCGCGAGCCGCTGGGAGTTAAACAAACTCCACATCCAACGTATCGCTGACCTCCTTGAATTGGCCGCCTCTGTTGAACACCAACATGAAACAACAGAAGTTGAACGTATTTCGGTTAAGTATTCTGAAAAGCAGCGTATCGAGTTCGAACTCGGACAAGCCTATTTGCTGACAGGGAAAAGTGGTTCAGGTAAGACCCACCTCGCTAACTGTATTACGCGTCAGAACAGTGATAGCAAACTCGATATCATGATTAACGACACGCCTTTGGATGACGTCAATTACAACGTTTGGCGTAACAGTGTTCTGATGGTTGATAAGACCAGTTCGTTCGTAGAAGGGACGATTATCGATAACCTGACCTGTTTCCGACCAAGCTTGAATAACACGGCGTTTGCACTGTGTGAAACCATGAACATCAAAGCGCAAATTGATGGGCTTCCTGCCGGGTTTTATACAGAACTCAAAGGCCATATGCGTAACCCATTCTCTCGCCAAGTTGGCTACGCCTTATTATTAGTTCGTGCCCTGCTCGCCAGTAAGCGTGTATTGATATTCGATGACATCGATTGTGTCTTTGATGAGGAATTTGCGAGAGTCGTTCTCACCAGTACGGCTTATCGCGCCAATGACAAAATATTGATCATCGCCAGCAATAAAATGGACAAACTTAATCACCGCCTCAAACGCGTAAAACTTACCGGAGGTGACCAATGAGTATCCTAGTTGACTTCAATAATGTGCCGCAACGTGTCTTGGATTTTGAATCTAGTGGATACGACGAACGTTACAGTCAATCGCCACTTATTCGTGGTTTGGCCTACACCCTGATAGCACTCGAATGGGAAGGCACACCCGCAATACTCAGCGATGCTTTTATTCCAAAACCCAAAGATGGCGACAGCTTTACAGCAACCATAGAGCGCCTTGGATATCGCTGTGATGTTACTAAACTAAAGACACTCGAGAATATCGATAAGCACCCTCAGCCATGCTTTATTGAAATAGAGAATCTAAGTGCGATTTTCTTAGGCACCAAAGATGGAAAGTTGCTGCTGTTTGATTACACGAACAACAACACCATTGAATACCCAATGTGCAAAAAGCCCTGTTTGCTGATTGCGATTAGCGAATATTCTCGTCTGTTCCGCGAGCCACCTCCGGAATCGCAAGACAGAAGCAATTGGATTAAATACGCTTTCTATCGTTATAACAATGAACTTAAAAGCCTGATCATTCTGAGCTTCGTCATCAGTATTCTCGGTGCATTGCAGCCATTCTTTATTATGAGTGTATATAACTTCGCACTGACTTCGAGCTCCGAAGCCACACTCTATTGGTTAACCTTATTCGCCATTATTGTTGGCTTCTCGGAGTATTTCTTTAAAAAGATGCGGGTAAATATCATTGCCACGTCCGGTAAAGATCTCGCCGTGCACATCTCGCAAGCCGTTATATCTAAGCTGCTGTGGCTACCTTATGCGATGACATCTACAGCTGGGGTCTCTTCTCAGTTAGCGCGTTTGAAAGATATCGATACCTTCCGACGCTTGGTGACCGCAGAATCAACGCTTAGCTATTTTGATATGCCGTTTGTGATTGTATTTATCATCGCCATTGCTCTGATGTCTGGTACAGCGGCATTGGTGGTGATGGGCGGCTTAATACTGATGTTAGTGTTCTGTATTTACTCGCGCTATATCTACTCGCAAGCCACATCCAAAAGTTCGCGTGCCAATGCGATGGTTTCGTATCAATGGAATGAAATTCTTCGTGGTATCAAGACTATCCAAGGCCTGCCTTTACTTCGTGTCGTTCAATCTCGATTCAGCGCATCGCATATGCAAAGCACCAGCGATGCAGAGAACGTTGCCGTAACGAACAGTAAGATTCAGGCCGCTGGCGGTAGTTTGATCCAAGTGATTGGCACAGCAAGTATCGTGACTGCAGTTATTGGCGTGATGGAAGGTACTTCTGATGCGGGTGCCATGCTCGCGACCGTTATTCTGGTTTGGAAAGCGTTAGGCCCAATCATGGGTATCTATAACTCAATTTCCAAGTTCCAGTCGATCAAAGCTTCGTCCGCACAGATCAACAATTTAATGTCGATGAATGACGACAAATTAACCTTAGAGAAAAGCCCGCCTATTCGCCTGTTCCAAGGCAGCATCGTGGGCAGCGGTGTCAGTCACCGATACGCGGGAGCAGCAACCGGCTTAACTAACTTGGGGTTCAAAATCCCACCCAGTGCAAAAGTGGTCATTTGTGGCCCAACGGGCTGCGGCAAAACCACCTTAATTTCAATCATTGCTGGGTTAGAAGACCGCTATCAAGGCGCAGTCTCTGTCGATGGTTACAACATTAAACAGTTCAATAGCTACCGTTATCGCACCTCGATTAACTACATCCCTTTTAATTTGCATATTTTTGAAGGCTCACTCGAGACCAACTTCATTCTACACAACGGGCTGATTCCAACAGACAAGATGCAAGAGATGGTGAGCTTCTTCGAGTTAGATGAATGGCTTCCGGAAGGCTTAGCTACTCAGTTAAGCGTGGATAAATGCAAAAGTCTCCCGAATGGAATTCAACAAAAATTGCGTCTGGCACTCGGCTTAGGTAACTGTGAGCAATCTCTGATTATTATTGATGAGCCATTCAATGGTGCAGAAAATGAAAATGCGCAGTACTTTAACCGTTTGTTCAGCGATAAGTTGCTGAATAAAACAGTCATTTTTTCGACCAACGACCCTGGTTTGATCGCAACATCAAACATGAGTTTAGTGTTAGAGCCGGATGGAAATTTGAAATATTTTGGCTTAACAGACAAATACTTAAACAGCTTAAGCTAAAACCTCAACGCTTAATCACAATTCGCTATTTAGGGAAATGGATATAATTGACAAATTCATAAGCGAGAGGGATGATTCGCCCCAATACCACAGGTAACAAGGAAGAATATGTACACATTCGTTGCAGACAAGCTTGATGTAGCTTACTTATCCGCAATTCCTGAAAACCACCAACTTCAGGAGTGCGATGTACCTGAAGAAGAGATGGAGCTTCGAGAGATCGTTGAGGTTTGGTATGAGTCTGCCTTCCTACCCGCTTTCAATCTTCAGAAAATAGACATTGAGAACAAAGCAGAGCTCACCATCGTACAAATGCACGTATTCAGCAATGATACGAGCACACTCGCCTTCCTACTAAAAAACAGAGTGTATCGCGCCGCACTTAACAGAATGCTCGGTATTTGGACATTAGAACCCTCTGCAAAAACCGTATTAGAGCAACTTCTTTTCGAATTAAGCCTCGATAACAATCGTCCTCATTAGTAAGCTTTTTAAGTGATTCATCAATAAGCATAAAATTAAACAAACTGCCAAACGCTATAAATTACTAATAAAAGAACGCATTTCAAAATAAGCTCTGGAATCACAAGAACTTATACCTCTCCCACACTTACGTAAAATTTACCGTTTCAAAGTTTCCATATCGGCATTTTTATTCTACTGTTTTTATATAACGACAGTTGGATGGATCCTTATATGGCGATTACGGTTTGGAATAACCTTTCAGTCAAACATAAACTCTTTGGCTTAGTTCTACTTCCCATTTCATTATTACTCTTCCTAGCAGGTAGACAGGCTTATATATTAACGACTCAGTTAACCGATTTTGAACGAACCAATCAGTTATCTGTCTATCTTCAAGATATTTCTATTTTGTATAGAAGTACCTTAGCCTCTAGCCCTGAAGAGTTTGCTACTCAAAGCAACCAAGTAAAGGCAGAACTTAAAAACCTGTCTCCCATCATTTTTTTAGACGCATCTGATGAAATGAATCAACTTGTTGCCGATTTCAGCGAAGCGACCTTATCGACGATGCAAGTGACTGACACTTACGATAAATTGGATGCCCTCGAATGGCAGAGCGATTTATACAAGCAACTGTTACTTGAAGTAGAGAAAGTCCCTTTTGAAAACACTAAACGTGAAATTCAACAGCACCTCACTGCCCTTCAACAACTTGAGTGGTTGATGTTTTGGTCGAACGAAGAGTTCAAGCTTGGTAGTTCACTGATTGAGATCTTCCAAATCAGCCAAGAGTACGACCCAGAACTCGCCGAACAGATCAAAACCTTGAGTGAAAGACAGCAATTGTTCTTAGAGCGCTTTGTTTCATTGAACGCCAACGAACATCAAGTTTCTTTGATGGTTGAAGTGTTTCGAAATGATGTGTTCGCTCAAAGCCAAGAGATAAGAAGCGCGCTACTCGACCTAAATACAATCAGCCAACTGACGCCACAAGAAGTGTCTGTCGGCTTAGAAGCGATGAGCGCACGGCTCAACTTATTACAAAGCCTTGGCGGCGTAATCAAGCAAGAGTTTCAACAAGAAGTTGAGCAAGCCATCTATGACGCGCAAATACAACGAACCCTGTTTATTTCAATCGTCGCTTTGCTGGCAGCGATTGTTATGGGTTTAACTCTTAGCTTGGCGAGACAAGTCACTAACAACCTTAATTTGGTGTTAGCTTTCTTAAAAAGCGAAAATGATGACACGCGCCCTTCTTTAGATAAATTAATCCAAGGTAAAGATGAACTCAGTCTGTTTGCTCAGCAAGTTGAACGATTGACCATCGAACGAGAGCTCGCGAAAGAGAGATTGACGGTAGCAAAAGAAGACGCAGAGAGAGCCAAAGAGGATGCCGAACACGCGAAAGACAACGCAATACAAGCCAGCAAAGCAAAAAGTAGCTTCTTGGCCAACATGTCTCATGAAATTCGCACCCCGCTCAATGGTGTTATTGGTATTTCGGAAATCCTCGCAGATACGCCGCTTACACCGACACAACGTGACTATGTTGATACGATCGAAACTTCATCCCAACTGCTCCTTAGCTTAATCAACGATATCTTAGACTTCTCTAAAATTGAGTCTGGCATGCTATTAATCAGCCCGCATTCTGCATCGATTAGAGAGTCGATATACGACATCGCCTCTATTGTGGCACCAAAAGCGAAAGAACAAAGAATATCGATTAACGTTGATATCAGCCCAGATACACCAGCACGCGTGATGATCGACGATCACCGTTTAAGACAGATCTTGATGAACTTTATGTCGAATGCGGTGAAGTTTACGGCTGAAGGTGGCGTCACATTATCAATTCAAACGCTCAACAAAGCAGATAACAATGCCACCATTCGATTTGCTGTACGAGACACGGGTATTGGTATCGATTCACTGCAACAAAAACAGATATTTGAACCGTTCGCTCAAGAAGACGATTCAACCACACGCCAATTTGGTGGTACTGGTCTTGGTCTAGCCATCAGTACACAGTTGGTAGAGCTGATGGGTGGTCAAATTCAACTCGACTCCATCAAAGGTGAAGGAAGCTGTTTCTACTTCGACTTGGTATTGCCTGTTGACTTGATACTGCCAAAACCAAGTACAGCAACGGCTGATATTTATGTGCTGGGTAACGAAAACATGCTCTCCGAGCGAGTCGAGTCCGACCTTAACCTTTATGGTTTGAAGGTTACCGATAAAACGAATGATATAACGGCAATTACAGAGCAGCTCTCCACTCAAAAACACACTAAACCTATTACTGTTGTTTTCGCCGAAGATGACGCATTCCTAGCTAATACCCACGCAGATAACTTAGAAAAGCTGCACCAAAACGGCATCACTATCTGTTTGATACGTTCCTTCTTAAGTGAGCCAGCGGATCTTGGTGACAGCGTTACTGCACAAGTCGCACAGCCCCTACTCGGCTTGCGTTTAATTAAAGCTATTGAGCTTTGTGATACTCGAGGTTTGGCGGAACTATCAGAAGCAAGCCAGACATCAGTCGAGATCCAACACAAAATCCTCATCGTTGAAGACAACAAGATCAACCAAAAAATTGCTGGTCTTCATGTCGGTAAAAGTGGTTTTGAATTCGAGTTCGCTAATAATGGTCAAGAAGCTGTGGACATGTTCACCGCTAATCCTCATTACGCGGCGATACTCATGGACTGCATGATGCCGGTTATGGATGGCTTTGATGCAACAAGCAACATCCGAAGAATTGAAAAAGAAACGGAAGCGACGCGACGCATCCCTATCATTGCATTGACCGCCAGTGTCATCGATGACGATATTCAGAGGTGTTTCGACGTTGGTATGGATGACTATGTACCAAAACCATTCAAGTTCGAAATGCTTAAAGAGAAAGTACTCACCGCGGTAGAAGCTATGCCACTACCAGCTTCCTATAAAGCTCAACCTAAGAAACAACCTGCAACTGTCACTCCAATTATCAACGGGGCTGCGACCAAACGTACTTTGCCTGAAGAAGCGGAACAAAACGCAATTCCGAGCAAATCAGAGAGAATCTTGCTAGTCGAAGACAACCGCGTCAATCAAAAAGTAGCTTCTATCATGCTGAAGAAGGCCGGATATGCCTTTGAAATTGCAGACAACGGACAAATTGCCGTTGATATGTACCAGAACGACAGTAGCTTCGACATTATTTTGATGGATTGCATGATGCCTGTTATGGACGGTTTCACGGCAACTAAGGAGATTCGAGAACACGAGAAAAACCAAGGCTTAAGCAAAACTCCTATTATCGCGTTAACCGCCAGTGTTATCGATGATGATATTCAAAAGTGCTTTGATTCCGGAATGGATGGGTACGTAGCGAAGCCCGTAAGAAAAGAAAAGCTATTCCATCAAATAGAAAGTGCGACTTGTTAGGAGATACCCATGGATTGGATTAGAACAATAAAAACACTTCCCCGCAGAGTCATGTTGCCAGTCGCGGTAGGGCTATTAGGAAGCTTACTTCTTCTCAGCCCCGCTCATGCCGCTGAAGATTATGCCATATTTTCTTTAGACTCCGGATTTGAAGAGATATCAATAAACAAAGCGCGAAAGCTCTATAGAGGGAAAACTAAGCACCTCAATGGCAAACGTGTTGAACTGTCTGATTGGCCTGAGAACAGTGCCGAAAGAGAGGACTTTTATCAGCTTTTGCTTGGAAAAAATGCCGCTCAAATGAATGCACACTGGGCTGGTTTATCTTTTTCAGGAAAAGCGCGTTATCCAAGAGAAATCAAAACGGCGTCAACCGACAGCTTAGTCGACTGGCTTGATGACAAACCAAACCGTATTGGTTACTCCCCACTCTCTTCGGTTCCTCAAAATGCCAACGTTCTCTACGTTATAAGTTCGGAGAAATAATATGAAAAGAATAATTACGTCAGTGTTATGTGCCTCAATGGCCTCTCCGGCTTTTGCGAATATCGAACTTACCGATAATTTATCCTTGAGTGGCTTTGGCTCAACGTCTTGGGCAACATCGGATAACGATAATCCATTAATCATCAACCGCGGTTTTACTGATGAGAGCTGTTACGACTGTGATACCACATTTGGTGTTCAACTCGATTACTTCTACAACTCATTCAAAGCTTCCGTGCAAGTTGTCAAGCCACCCCAATATGATTGGAGTGAGCCGCAGCTAGAGTGGGCTTACTTAGGTTATGAATTTAATGACTTTGATGTCAGCATTGGTCGATTACGACTGCCACTGTTCCTTGCCTCTGAGTACTACTATGTAGGCCAAGCCTATATGACCGCGAGGCCACCTACAGAGGTGCATAACAGCGTTCTCGGAATCACAGCTTTCAATGGCATAAAAGTGAGCTGGACTCACGATGTCAGTGACGAAGCTACTCTTTTACTTACTCCGTTTATCGGCATAAAAGATAAAAATGACGTAGATTTCAACTCGACTACAAAACTGGAATTTGAAACCAATCGCATGCTCGGCGCAAATCTGCAGCTAAGCGGTGATAGCTACCGTTGGAATTTATCTTTCCTAGATTCAAATTTCGACCAAACAATCAACTCAGTGTTTCTGCCTAAACCAGAACTACTGAAAAACCAACACATCCAACTTTGGTCGTTAGGTGCTGAGTACGAATTCGGCCAAGCTGTACTTGCCAGTGAAGGGCAAACCAGTGACATCTCGTCCTCGATGTACGCTAGTTTGGGCTACAGAATAGATTTATTCACTCCATACGTCGTTTACGGAGCAGAGTTTGATTCTCACGAACACCTAACAGGAAACAGCTACCTAATTGGTGTGGATTACGATGTGTTACCTAACGTCTCCATCAATGGCGAAGTGCAATATTTTGAGGCTCGTAAAGCAAACGGTGCCTTTGTTGAGAATTTCAACGCACTTACTGGTTTTGATGACAAAGATGCCGTCCTTTATTCGATCATGTTGAGTTTCGTCTTCTAACCCAAAATTAGACAATCACCATTAAATAAAAGCCCAAGGTAATCAAATAACCTTGGGCTTTTTAATGCTGGTAAGTAAGCAACGCTTAGTATTTAAATAATACTTTCACGTCACCTGTTAAAGCGGCTTCATCTACATAACCAATTGCATTGGTTTTTGAAGCAACCGTTATAATTGCTTCGTTGTAGTCTGAAACCTGGATTGGAGCTTCAGCTTTACCGGTAAATACAAGTCGCGACCACGCTGATTGAAGTTGTGATTCGCTGCGTCCCGTTGCCACCTCATGGAAGGCAAGTCTGCCTTCAGAACCATCAGCTAGCTCGATGATCTGTGCTTTAGTACCATTCGATAGCTTGCTTTTCTTACCCATGAATAACTTTTTAACGTCTGATTTAGATAAAGAATCAACGCCAGCATTGTTACCAATCACTACCATTCCAGCAGAAGCGTTAAATGAAAGAACCGCTACGGTTATTGCTGCCAGTAAACTTTTCATATGGCCTCCTTAGAATACGAAATCAAGACGTGCTGAATAGACAATAGAGCTGTCTTCAAGGTAATTACCCGTTGCAATATATGGGCTTACTGTTGTTTCAACATTACTTTGGAACCCACCACTAGTATCGCGGTAATCGACATAGGTCACATCCGCTTTTAAAGACATGTTCTTAGCGAAATCCCAACGGCTACCAACAGAGTAAGAAAGACGCTCGTAATTCATCGACTCTTGAATAGCCGTCGTAGTCATGTTCTCACGTTCTTCGTTGTCTGTTGTTTCAACCCAGCTAACGGAAACGTAAGGCGTAAATTCATTGACTCGGTAACCAACCAAACCAGAAACCGATTGATAGTCATAAAACTGCCCTTCCAATTGAACATCTGCAGCTTCTACGTTAACTAACAGATCACCATTGTCATATTGAGCACCCAAAGAGATGAACTGACCATCTTGGCTATCTAGCATTGCACCCAATTGACAATACGGGTCTTGTGAGTTTTGGAAATCACAAGATGGATTAGATTCAGCAACAAAATATGAACCACGGAAGGTAAAGTCATCTACGTTCCAGTTGGCACTGATACCGAATAGTTTATCTAGTTTCACCTCACCAACAATTGAGTCATCTTCATCAATAGTACCGATACCAACCACTGGCTGAAGAAGAATACTTGAATCTTCAAGTTCAATCGGAATCAATAAATCAGCACCCGTGTAGCCCTTCAAAACAATGTTTTCATACAACTCTTGAGAAGGCCTGATCATTGGATACGCATAGCCAAGGTCTGTGTAATCTGAGTAGAAAAACAAAGGTAAACGCAACTTACCTGCTCGAGCTGTGAAGGCCTCAAAATCATAAGAGGCATAAGCCATCTCAATTTTTGGCTCATAATCATAACGGCTGTTTGCAACGATTTGCGTCACGAACTTAGCACGCTCATTTACTTGAAAATCAAATTGTAAGCCTGCTAATGTCTCTTGCTCCCAATCTAATTTTTCGTCGGTATAACCCGCATAACCTATCGAATTGTCTGACTTACCGATGCCTACAGAACCAAATCCACTAATTCGAAGATCATCCATGTTTGCAGCATTTGCTCCAAACGCCATACTTACTAGGGCAGCAACCACTGTCTTCTTCATAACTAACTCCAATTGTTATGTGATTTTTCGTTTTTATATAATTGTTTTTGTATAATCAGCCCATATTTGGGGCATACTGCCGCCCTCCTTAAGGCATAGCCGAAAGGAGAGAGGGAATGATTCTAGGGAACTTAACTGACTTTAAAGTGGCCAGTTAGTGTTGAAAGGTTACGAGTCACTTTTTGAATATCTTGCGCCACGGCGTCCACTTGCTGAACGCTGTTACTGGTGCCTTCTGCCATCTTGCGAATTTCTTCGACAAAAGTTTCAATACGAGTGGAGGTTTGCTCCTGCTCTTCAGTCGCAGCGGCAATACTTTCGTTTCGTTGACTGATTTCGATAATATCTGAAGTAATTTTCTGCAGAGAATTTTCCGCGACAATTGACTTTTCAACACAAGTTTCGGCTTTAACTACGCTATCAGAAATAATCGATGACGCAGTTTTTGCTTGGTCTTGTAACTGTAAGAGTACAGATTGAATTTCTTGTGTAGATGATTGAGTTCTTGATGCTAACGTTCTTACTTCATCAGCAACGACAGCAAAACCACGGCCTTGTTCACCAGCGCGTGCAGCTTCAATTGCCGCATTAAGCGCAAGCAGGTTGGTTTGCTCTGCAATCGCACTGATCGACTCAAGTATCGAGCCAGCACTTTGTGTGTTGTCATTTAGCTGTTTAACCACTTGAGATGCATTACTTACATCATGCGTTAATTCTTGCACGGCTAAAATCGTACTCTTGACTTGCTTCTCTCCTAAGCTTGCTTGCTCACTCGCACTGGAAGCTGAAGTCGAAGCATCATTAGCGTTCGTAGCGATTTCTCTAGCGGCAAGAAACAATTGATTTAATGAACTTGATACTTCTTCAATAGAGAGATGCTGCTTAGTCGACAACTCACTTGTTACTTGACTTGATTTAACAAGTGAACCAGAGATCGTGTCCAGCTGAGTAACGTTACCTATAGTGTGTGTGACGTTCTGTTGTAAATGAGAGACAAAGTTATTGAATGATTCAACTAAAGGTTTCAGTTCGTCATTTTTTTCATGCTGTAGGCGAACCGTTAAGTCTCCATCCCCTTCAGCAATATCACGCATTTTGTCACTGATATTCGCGAGATCTCTACGTATACCTTTCACCACAAACCAACCAAAGATACACATCGCAAGCATGGCTACAGCACCAGACACACTCATGATTTGGTTAGCTTTTTTATTGTTTGATTCTAGATCTTGTACCGCGTTTTCAAACTCTGATTGACGAGCCAAAGAAAACTTATGCATACCCAAAGTAAGCTCATCTAAGATTGCGGTGCTCTGTTTTGCAAGGCGCCCAGCTTCGCTAAGGCTGATCTCTTCATCTATCATGCCTTGAGCAACTCGGTAAGCTAACTCAAAATATTGATTGGTTTGATTTTGCAAAAGTGCAGATGAGCTCTGTAATGAAGGATCGAGAGAGATTTGAATGTTGAAGTTATTTTGAATCTCAGCGAGAGTTTGCTTGTTCATCTCCAAAATCTCGTCATCGCCTAGAGTCACTGCCAAATTAAAGCGCTCGGCTAATTGAGAGATCAATACACTATTCAATGAAGCCGCATTCATAACCGGATAAGTAACTTGATCAATTCGATTAACCTGTTGGGTGTTACTGGTTAACGTATCCCCTCCGACAAATAGAATACTAGTAAATCCTACTAGCGACACTAAACATAAAGCCAAAATCCTATTTTTGATCGATAGTGTAAACATAAGCTCCCTTTGTTAAACAGTATGATGAACTGCATATGTATTTTGAATAATAACAGATCTGACCAGTATATCAATCTGTCACACCGAAAATAGTGACAAAAATGTTAACATTATTTATAAATTATTATGCAAGTAAGAATAACCATATAAATCAGCATGTATAATTAACTACTTTATTAAAAACGAGTTCAACATCAAACTGAACACCTCTCCATAAGACTGTAATTCATCATGTTCCAAAATCACTTTAGTTATTCAAAAATTAGGATTTCAAGATAGTTAAATTAATATTGAGAACCCAAGTTTGCCCTTACATTTAGCTTCGCAATAAATTTAAGCCGCAAAATTCTCTACTATTTAATGATTCTGTCAGCAGCGTCAGTGTTGTGTAAAAAGGCTGCAAACTCACGAACTTCACCGCCCTTACTCGGTCAATCTTAGAGCGAATAAACAGATACCTTAAACGGAGAACGCATGCGAATAGCGACTTTATCTTTAAGTTTGGTTTCAGCGGTCGGTTTCGCGGCTAAGCCAAATCCTTTTCCAATTACGCCAGACGAAACTGGCGAAGAGTTTATGGTAAGTGCAACGAATCCATATGTAAGCAGCACTGGGTATTCGGTACTCAAGCAAGGAGGTAATGCAGTCGATGCAATGGTGGCGATGCAGATGACAATGTCGGTGGTTGAACCGGATATGACTGGGATTGGCGGCGGTACTTTTGCGCTGTTTTACCAAAAAGACAAAGACCAAGATTGATCGCACCAAACCTTACGACCCAACGGGTTTGCTCGTCGAAAAGAAAACCTACGCCGAAATGTTAGTACCAGAGTTCATGCAGCTCGGTTATCCGGTGCATGTCATTCCAGTCGTCAGTGGCTTGAATGCCATTGAAGTCAAAGATGGCAAGATCTATGGCGCGACCGACAGACGCCGTGCATCAAGCTCTATGGGTGAATAATAAAACGAAATGGGCAAGTAACAGGCTTGCCCTTATTTTGTCTTTAGTTACTTGAACCTCGTCTAAGCAGTTCATGGATGCGAAAAAGCCAGTCGAACGTGTCGACTGGCTTTTCATTATAGGCTTCGCTAATTACTCATTAGGATATTATGAGCTTGGCGCTACTCGTTTATCTTTCAACTGATCAATAACATAGTCAGGAGCGACTTTACCTAGCTCACCTAAGCAATCATCGGTCTTTTCATTTCCGTAGCGCACATAGATATCGCATACCGCGTATAGCTGCTCTGGAGAACCAGAGATCAAATATGCTTTCTCGAACGATTTAGTCGACTTGTCGATATCCAACTCTTCTTGTAATACCCCATTTAGGTACCAGTAGTAGCTGTTATCTTTCGCTAGCTTCGCAGCCACTTCAATCTCTTTGGCTGCCGCAGTTTTGTCTTCAAGGCGAACCAGAGTCAACGATTTCGAATAATGCAGAGCGGCGTTGTTTGGCACGCTCTCCAAACCACGATCTAATACTTCGACTGCTTGCTTATCTTTGTTCTGAGCTCGAAAATTATCTGCGTAGCTCAACCAAACTTGCGCTTCTTTTGGATGCGTATTGATCAGCTCTAGATAAACCGTTTCCGCCTTATCCCAGTCATTGTGCCAACGAAGCACATCAGCAAACAGTAATTGGTACTTTTCAGATTCTTGCGTTTCCAAGAAGCTAATAAGCTCTGTGACTGGTGGTTCAATTTGTGCTTTCTGCTCGTCATCCAATGCATTGAAGTCACGGACTAGGTTTGACGTTGCCGTATGGCGAACCATGGTATCGCTGTCTTTTAGCAAGGGTGAAACTAACGCCCAGCGATGTTCAAGTTGGTAAGGTTCAGAACCGATAACCGCCGCTTCACGAACTTCAGGGTTTTGATCTTTTAAGCCTCTTGCCACCGCCACCAGCGCATTTTGGCTTGGATATGAAGCAAGCTCTTGCAGTGCACCAGTACGATTTTCAACAGATTGATTCTGATCTTGTGCCATGTAAGACAACTGTTGAATGCGGGTTTGAGTGTCCGTCATTTCAAGCACTTGATTGATATTTTGTGCTGGCGCGTCAACCGTTTGTTGTACGCTATTCGCAGCCATCGCAGACGTTGAAATTAATGCGGACGTTGAAATCAATAAAGCAACAGCCGTCGCTAAACTCTTCTTCATCATAGTATTACCTTAAACTGGAGAACTTAGCCTGTCCTTAGACTCGTATCTGATTAAATTTTTCTTGGACCTGTTGATCCAAAGAACGAGTTAAAACTTGGTCTCGAACGTAGCTTGTTGCGCCTGTTTTGCTCGATGCGCCATCAATACTGAGTCGCTGAATTTACCATGAGCAACCGGATGCCCCATCGCGCGAGCGATGTACGCCATCGACTTATCGACATGAGAAAAGAACTTATGCCAACCAGCACATAAGTAGTTCAAACCCGGTTCGCCTGCACGAGTTTTGATAAAGCGGTTCTTAGGGCACTCACCATGACAAGCGAACTTGTAATCACACTGCTGACATTGACTGGTCAGTGTGCGGGATTTAGCAAAACCAAACTTTTGCTGTGGTGCGCTGTACGCCAAATCATCAAGTTTCTCGTGATGAATATTACCAATCTTGTATTCAGGGTAAACATAATGGTCGCATGAAAATACGTCGCCATTTGGCTCCATTGCCAAGCCCTTTCCGCATATCTCATTCAAGGTACACAGTGGGTTCGGACGCCCAATCCATGTTTCTACGCTCGCTTCAAAATACTGAACAAACACCTTGCCGATGTCGTTTTTGGCCCACTCGTCAAACACAGAAATCAAGAAGTTACCCCAAGCCAAGTCCGACACACACCACGATTCCATGATTGAATCTTTATGACCCGGGATCAGGCGCTTGTCACCCTGCTTCAATTGCTCGCTCACTTGAGAGGTTTGCGGTGCAACCGTTCTAAAGGTTTTTTGCTCAACGATAGGGATAAACTGCATTTGTGGCGACTTCACCACATCACGTAAGAATCGGTACACTTCTAGTGCATTTTGACTGGTCAGGTTGTTCACGCAGGTTAACGTCGCGAATTTCACTTGGTGCTTGTGCAACAGCTCAACAGCCGCCATCACTTGTTTGAACGTACCACGACCGGCTCGGTTAGTACGGTAGGCGTTATGCAGCATCTCTGGGCCATCAATACTTAAGCCGACCAAGAAGTTATTCTTTGCTAAGAACTGTCCCCAATCGTCATTCAGTAACGTGCCATTGGTTTGTAAGTCGTTTGAAATCAATACACCTTCAGGTTGGTACTTCTTCTGTAGTTCAACCACACGTTCAAAATAGGCCAAACCAAGCATGGTAGGTTCACCACCCTGCCATGAGAAGATAATTTCTGGCGTGTTTTGACCTTCGATGTATTGTCGGATGTAGGTTTCTAACGTCTCATCATCCATTCTTGGAGAACTGCCTTTCTTGTACTCCAACAAATCTTGCTTACTTAGGTAGTAACAATATTTACAGTCAATGTTGCATGCTGCGCCAATCGGCTTAGCCATGACATGCAAGCGCTTAGACGCTTTACCGTTATATTGTGGACCTTGAGTAATATGCATGATTTACCTACCTATTTTAGTATTCTGGACCCATCATAACTCCTATTCGAACAGGTGACATGTTATACCCTTTATAACCAATAGGAATGACCTTAAACGTTAGAATTAGACCCTATTTCGAACATCTGAGGCACGTGATGAAATTTCTTAATTACAAACAGTTAGCAACAATTAGCAGCGTCACCATGACTATCCTTCTGAGTGGCTGTGCAAGCGTGCCTACACACCCCATCGCCCAACAAATTGACCAAGAGATGGTGTTGGTTGAAGGCGGCACATTCACCATGGGGTCGAACGGTCCAGAAGCGACCAAAGCAGAGCGTCCTGCACGTAATGTAACTGTAGATAGTTTCTATATTGCGAAGTTTGAGGTGACTCAAGAATTGTTCGAATCGGTGATGGGTTCATCTCTCAGTTATTTCCAAAACCCACAAGTTCCGGTCAATAACCTTAGTTGGCAGCAAGCAAACTATTTTGTTGAGCAGTTGAATGAATTAACGGGTGAAGAATACCGTCTGCCTACTGAAGCTGAATGGGAATTTGCAGCCAAAGGTGGCAATAAAAGTAAAGGCTATACTTACAGTGGTTCCAATAACTTAGATGATGTTGCGTGGTACTCAGCAAATTCTAAAAATAGCGCACATCCAGTCGGGCTAAAGAAACCAAATGAACTAGGCTTATATGACATGACAGGAAACGTGGGCGAGTTTGTTATCGATGCCTTCGATGACACCTTCTACCGATTCGGTCCAACAGACAACCCTAACAACGCAAAACACAGCGACGTCGGTTTATCACACAAATCGGTTCGCGGTGGCAGCTTTGCTTATGACGAAAATGAATCTGAAAGTTACCGTCGTGACTTCGCAAGCCAATCGATCACTATGTCAGATATGGGGCTGCGTTTAGTTAAGGATGTGAACTAGCTAACGAAGCGAACTAACTAAAGATGCCGAAGGTTATGGTTCACTAATCGTCACCAACAATACTAAAAATACGATTCGCACTGCACACACGTTACAAATCTGGCCAAACGTTGGAAACCTGACCAAACATTAGAACTCAGCGGCAACAGTGAATAAGGAAACTCTATGCAATACACCAAGCTTTCAGGACTAACCCTCGCGTTACTCTGCGCTCTCCCAGCTTCAGCTGAGGAAAAGCCAAATCTAGTCCTTCAAATCACGGTAGATGGCCTGCGCGCAGATCTAATCGAACGATATAAGCACAACTTCGGTGAAGGCGGTTTCCGGTACTTAATGGATGATGGTACCTACTACACCAACGCAAACTACCAACATGGCAACACGGAAACGATCGTGGGCCATGTGTCGCTTGCAACAGGTGCTCCACCGAGCGTACACGGCATGGTAGGTAACGTTTGGTATGACCGTAGCGAAGAACGTTTGGTGTATAACGTAGAAGACGGTAACTACCAAATGCTGACCTCTGGTGCAGGTGTCGATAAAGCAACAGAGATCGACCCAACGCAGAAGACAGCACAAGGCGATGGCCGCTCTCCAGAGCCAATACTCTCCACCACGTTTGGTGACGAACTGACGATTTCCAATAGTGGCAAATCAAAAGTATTCGGTGTATCAGTGAAAGACCGCGGCGCAATCTCATTGGCAGGACACAGTGGTAAAGCCTTCTGGTTCTCCAAAGCACAATCGGAGTTTGTCACCAGTAACTATTACTATGACGAGTATCCAGATTGGGTATCACGCTGGAACGAGAAAGCGATTGCTGCTCAGTATTCCAAACAGAAATGGGAGCTCTCATTACCGCGTGATAAGTACACGTTGCAAGAACACGATACCGAACACAAAGTGAAACTCGGTGACTTCCAACGCACCTTCCCTCATCCTTATGGCCCGGCAAGTTACAAGTACTACAGCACAACGCTAACCGTCAGCCCTGCTGGTGACGAAATCACGGAAAACTTCGCTAGCACCTTGTTGATGCAAGAGAAGCTTGGCCAAGGCGACGTAACCGATTATCTGTCAGTGAGTTTCTCATCAAATGACTACGTGGTGCACCTTTACGGCCCTGAAAGCCTAGAAACAGAAGACAACCTTATCCGACTTGATAAGACTCTCGCTAAGCTTTTCAAAACCGTGGATAACCAAGTCGGGCTAGAAAACACATTGATTGTGCTGTCTGCCGACCACGGTGTACCTGAATCTTCACCTGCGGCAAATGCGCTTGGTTTCAATCAAGCTCAATACTTCAATAAAGACACACTACTCTCGAGTGGTGTTGAGAAACGATTGAAGGATGAATTTGGTTTCACCAAAGACGCGATTCGCTTGTACGCACAACCTTACATCTATCTGAATCATGATCTGATCGCTGAGAAGAAGCTTGATCTGGCTAAGGTCCAAGAAGCTATTGCGGATGAAATTGCAAAAGTGAAAGGTGTTGCGTTTGCTGTATCAAGTAGTGACATTGCGGCTAACCGAGTACCGGATACGCATGTGATGCAGCTAATTAAAAACAACTACCACCCTGCTCGTTCTGGCGACGTGTACGTAGTATTTGCACCGCGCAGCTACATTAACGACATGGAAGGCCTCCAAATTGCCTCTACACATGGTTCTCCGTGGAAATACGACACTCATGTGCCTGTGATCTTTGCAGGCTACGACGTTGAAGCTAAGAAGGTATCGCGAGCAGTGACGCCATATGACATTGCGCCAACGCTTTCGAACAAACTGGGTATCACCCAACCAAGCGGGTCAATCGGAGAAGTGCTGCAAGAGATCACTGAGTAGACTCAATCTCTAAGGTTTCGTGAGCTAGATTTCGAATCCAGCACCCACTCAATAAAAGAGCCGTTTATCTGTTTCTGACTCACTAGGTCGAAACAAATAAGGTTCATCGCGGATTAGC